>DATHXE010000356.1:0-3727 GCA_035459845.1 Tepidisphaeraceae bacterium
CGTCAAGTACGGCAATTTCGTCGCGCCGGGAAACTTCCTCCGCGTGGACGTGGAACTGATCAAGGAAACCGAGTCCGGCGCGAGCTTTAAGGCACAGGGCACGGTCAACGGGCAGAGCACGGCGGTCGCGGCGCGGATCGAAATCGCCTACTTCAATCTAGGCGACAAACAGCCGGCGCTGGCCGGGCTGGACGCGCGGCTGATCGCGCACCACCGCCGGCGCTGGGACCTGATCGCCCCCCGGGAGGCGGCGGCCGCCCTGGCAACCAATTCGACGAACTAACACGGGCAGGAAGGACACACAGCCAATGACTCGCGACGAGATCTACAAGAAGGTGCAAGGGGTACTGGTGGACGCGCTGGGCGTGGACGAGGAAGAGGTCACGCCGACCGCGACCCTCAAGGACGACCTCGGCGCCGAGTCGATCGACTACCTCGACATCGTCTTCCGCCTGGAGAAGTCGTTCAACATCAAGATCCCGCGCGGGGAGCTCTTCCCGGAAGACCTGGAGGCCGTGCGGAACGACCCGAAGTACGTCGCCGACGGCGTGGTCACGCCCGAGGGCCTGGCGGAGTTCAAGCGCCGCATGCCGTACACCGACTTCTCCGAGTTCGAGAAGGACCCGCAGGTCGAGAAGGCCGCGACCCTGCTCACGGTCGACACGATCACGAACTACGTCGTCGCGAAGGTGGGGGCGTAAGAGGGTTCAGAGTTTAGGGTTCAGGGTTCAGGTCGAAAGGCCCTCCCTCCCCTCGACGTCTTCCCTGAACCCTGTGCACTGAACCCTGAACCCTCCCATGCGCTGGATCTGGATCGACAAGTTCATCGAGTTCACGCCGCGCACCAGCGCGACGACGGTCAAGAACGTCACGCTCGCCGAGGAGCACCTGCACGACGTCTACCCGGACTTCCCGATCGTCCCGCACTCGCTGCTGGTCGAGGGGTTCGCGCAGACGGCCGGGATCCTCGTCGGCGAGGCCCGGAACTTCGCCGAGAAGGTGATCCTCGCCAAGGTCAGCAAGGCGACGTTCCACCGCCTGGTCCGGCCCGGCGACACGATCCAGTTCGCCGCCAAAATCGACCAGCTCTCCGAGCAGGGCGCGTCGACCTCGGGCAAGGTGACCTGCGACGGCGAGCTCGTGGCCGAGATCGAGATGATGTTCAGCCACATCGACCAGAACATGGCCGGCCTGGAATTCCCGGAGCACAACTTCGTGTTCACCGAGCAGTTCACGGAGCTGCTCAAGGGCTATCGCGCCGCGGGGGCGGTCGCGATTTAATACGTCACGCGCCCCATGTGCGCAGCACACCCGCTTGCGGGTTAGCGGGCCCACGCCACCTGCGAAAACCACGGACCGAAATCGCCTCGGGCGCCAAACGATTGGCGCCCGCTTGCGTTTGAAACAATCTCCCAGCGCCCTCCCCACTCGCCACCCCCACGCCCCGCGGTAAAATGCCCCCCATGCCATCCTCCGTCGAAAAGCGGGCCGCCGAACTGCGCGAGAAACTCAACCGGGCGAACCACCTCTACTACATCGAGGCCCGCCCCGAGATCTCCGACCGCGAGTACGACGCCCTCATGCAGGGGCTGATCGACCTGGAGCTCGCGAACCCCGCCCTGCGGACGGCCGACTCCCCCACCCAGCGCGTCGGCGGCGACGTGCAGGCCGCCCTCAAGCCGGTCAAGCACGCCGTCCCGATGATGTCGATCGACAACACGTACGACGAGCAAGGCGTCCGCGACTTCGACGACCGCGTCCGCAAGGGCCTCGGACTCGAAAAGCTCGCCACAACAAATGACGACGGCTCACTCTTCGGCGGCAAACACGACGCCGATCTCGTCACCTACGTCCTCGAGCCCAAGATCGACGGCGCCTCCGTCTCCCTCCGCTACGAGAACGCCAAACTCGTCCTGGGCGCCACGCGCGGGCGCGGAAACGTGGGCGACGAGATCACCGAGAACGCGCGGACGATCAAGTCCGTCCCGCTGACGCTCCAGAAGGACGCCGCCGCCGTCCCACCGCCGGGGGTCCTGGAAGTCCGCGGCGAAATCTACATGGACAACGACGACTTCCAGCGCGTCAACAAGGAGCTCGTCGCGGCGGGCGAGGAACCGTACGCCAACCCGCGCAACCTGACCGCCGGCACGCTCCGCCGGCTCGACCCGAAGATCGTCGCCAAGCGCCGCCTGCGCTTCCTCGCCCACGGCCTGGGGCAGGTCGAGCCGCTCCCGGTCAAGAGCTACTGGGAGTGGGCCCAACTCCTCCGCAAGTGGGGGTTGCCCCTCCCGAAGGAAGTCTGGCGCGTGACCGGCGTCGACGAGGCGATCAAGAAGATCCACGAGTTCGAGAAGATCCGCGCCACCCTTCCCTACATGACGGATGGCATGGTCATGAAGGTCGACGACTTCGGCCAGCGCGACCGCCTGGGCGCGACGTCGAAAGCCCCCCGATGGGTCATCGCCTACAAGTACGAGACCGAGCAGCAGCCTACGGTTCTCCACGACGTCCGCTGGCAGGTCGGCAAGGGCGGCACGCTCACCCCCGTCGCCGACCTCGAGCCCGTCTTCGTCACCGGCGTGACCGTCACCCACGCCACCCTCCACAACATCGACCAGATCCAGCGCCTGGACCTGCACCTGGGCGACACGGTCATCGTCGAGCGGGCCGGCGAGGTCATCCCGTACGTCGCCGAGGTCGACAAATCCAAGCGCCCCGCCGGCGCCAAACCCGTCAAAGCCCCGAAGAAGTGCCCCGAGTGCGCGACGCCGGTCGAGCGCGAGGCCCTGCCGGAAGAGACCGCCGCCTACCGCTGCACCAACACCGCCTGCGACGAGTTCTTCAAGCGCAAGAAGTGCAAGACCGCTAAGCTCCCCGAGACCTGCCCGACCTGCGCGAAGAAGGTTGAGGTGCTCGAGGCCGGCATCGACATCTACTGCCCCAACCCCGCCTGCCCCGCGCAGGTGAAAGAGCGCGTCCGCTGGTTCTGCGGGCGCACGCAGATGGACATCGAGGGTATCGGCGACGTCCTGGTCGACCAACTCGTCGAGCGCGGCTGGGTCTCGACCTTCGCCGACCTGTACCGCCTGAAGGACCGTGAGGCCGAACTGGCCGGCATCACCTCCGAGGTTGAACAGGACGGCAAGACCGTCACGCGCACGGTCGGCGAAAAGGTCGCCAAAAAGGTCATCTCGAACATCGAGAACTCGAAGTCGCGCCCGCTCGACCGCCTGCTCGCCGGTCTGGGGATTCACCACGTCGGCAATCGCGTCGCCTACGTGCTGGCGAGCCACTTCGGGAGCCTCGGCGCGATCGCCGGCGCGTCGCAGGACGAACTCTCCGGCGTGCACGAGATCGGCCCCGTCATCGCCGCCTCCGTCTACGACTTCTTCTCCAACCCCGCCGGCAAGAAGGCCGTCGAAGAGCTGAAGAAAGTCGGCGTCGACCCGCAGATGGAAAAGCCCGTCGCGGTCGCCGGCAGCGCCGAGCTCCCCCTCGCCGGCCTGACCGTCGTCGTCACCGGCTCCCTCGAATCCCTCGCCCGCGACGAGATCGAGCGCGTCATCACCCGTCTGGGCGGCAAGGCCAGCGGCAGCGTGTCGAAAAAGACCAGCTTCCTCGTCGCCGGCGACAAGGCCGGTTCGAAACTCGATAAGGCAAAGGAGCTCAAGATCCCCGTCCTCACCGAAGCGGAGTTCGTCGCCAAAGTCGGGAAGGAAGCGCTCGA
>DATHXE010000357.1:0-16429 GCA_035459845.1 Tepidisphaeraceae bacterium
GCTTCTCTCACTCACAGAGCCCGCCCATGCCCACCCCCGCCCGCCTCCGCTGCAGCACCCTCCTGATCATCGTCGCCCCGATCCTCTACGCCGGGTCGATGGTCCTGCCGGTCGACGAGCGAGGGGCGGGCGGATGGGCACTGGCGTGGCTGTCCTTCTACGGCCTCCAACTGGGCCTCACCGGCGCCTTCACCCTGTTCTTTCTCTGCCTGTTCGGACTCGTGGCGAACGTGCTCTTCATGGCGGGCTGGATCGTCGTCCTGGTGCGGCGTTGCGCGTACGCCCCGGAGCCCGGCGGGACGGGGGCGATGGTCGTCGGTTTGATCGCCGGTGTGGCCATGCTCGGCGCCTGGCTCTTCATGGGGATGACGGTGGGGAACGCCGGGGGCGCCTTCGGCACCACGGGGCCGCGCGGGGGTTTCAGCGAGGCCGTGTGGCCCGGGACGATTACCTGGGTGCTCGCCGGAATCTGCCTGGCGGTCGCAGGCGTCCTGGCGCGCGTGCCGGGGCGTGCGTACGTGGCGACGCGGGGGTTTGAAGTATTTGCCCCAGCCGGGCCGCCGCCGCTGCCCGTCCGGGAGCGCGACTGAAGGCGCAAGATAGAAGAAAGCCCTCCGGGGCGGAGCTTTTTCAATGGAGCGATGGAGAATCAACCCCCACGGGTGACGGATCCGCCGAACCAATTTAGTGTTCTCGTGCCGCGGTCGCCACTGTTTCGCGGCGGTTCCGCCGGCCTGCGAGCGCGGCGAACGCGACCGTTAGGATGAGCCCGCCGGTTGCCGGTTCCGGTACCGAGGACGCCGCCTGCTGGATCAGGCCGTACTCGACGTCCACAAGGTATTCGGCCCCGGCGAGCGACGGGTGTACGCTGTCCACGAGGAGTGGCGAGTAGGCGAACGGCGCGCCGCCGACGGCGTCGTACATGTTGAGGTAGAGGACGTCCGTGCTCTCGGCCGCGATCCGGGCGAGCACGTCCGCGTAACCGGCGAACCACATGACGGTCGCGTCCTCATAGTTCGACTCGAGGATGAACCGGACGCCCGGCCGGGCGGCGCGATACCGGTCGAGAAGGGCGCGGATCCGGGGTTCCCAGGCGTCCGCCAGAACCCCGTCGTTGTGGCCGATCCAGATCTGCACGATGTTGGTGTCCGTGAACTCGAAGTACCGGGCCAGGTCGGCGTCCGACGCGTTGTTGGGGTCGAGGTAGTAGCTCGTGTTCGTCCCGCCCCACCCGATGCCCGCCAATTGCAGGCCCGGCTTCCCCGTGTACACGCGGACGCCCGACAGGACCAGGTTGGAACCGGCCGCGGGCGTCTGCCCCGGCGTCAGCCCGACGATCGCCCGCAACCCGGCGGGATCGCCGGCCGCCTGGAACGTGAGCTGGTGGCGCTGGAGTCCCGTCGTGGCCGCCTGCGTGCTGATCGCGACCGAGGCCAGCGCGCCCGTGCCGGACGCCGACGCGCCAGTAACGTCGAATGTGAGAGCGCCGGTGCCGCTCGGGTTGGCCACCGTGAGCAAGTCGGCGTGCATCATGCCGGTCGCACCCTTGGCGAACGGGGTGACCACGTAGACGACTGCCGCGGCGTTCGTGACAAGGTCGGCCGCCGGTTGCTGCCCTGCGACGCCGGTAAAACCGGCGTGCCAGGTGGCGCCCGGGTTGGCCCCGCGGACGCCGGTCGGCGGCGTCTCGTTCGCGAGGTATAGCCCGGTCGCGCCCAGGAACGGCCGGGTCGCAGGGTCGACCGCCGGGCCGAACGAGCCGTCGTCGCCGAGCCACGGACTCGAAGGGTAGTTCGGGCCCGCGACGATCCCCTGAAGCCGGTTCGCGTTCTTCACGTACCGGTAGTGGTGCAGCGAGTTCTGGATCGAGTCACCGACCATCAACACATGGGCGTCCCCGTAGAGGTAGTCCCAGGCGATCTGGCGGTTGCCCGCGATCAGCGGTCCGCCCCGAGCGTTTGGTGCCCCGCACGTCACCACCGCGATACATCCGGCTAGCATCCCAATTCGCATTGTTTTCATCGTCTCCAGGAAAGCGCGTTTGACAAGCACGGCTTCAGCCCGCCGGTACCATGGTGCGTGGGCCTGGCCTACACGTATGTTTTATGCGGGGACGCGCTCGTTGTCAGGGAACGCTTCGATTTCAGCCGCACGCGAACCACGCCCCCGGTCCCGACGAGTTATCGGGGACCGAGTGCGCCGAAACTGCACGGTACATTAGCACCTGCGGCCGGGTGGAGTATGCGACGCGCGTTCGATGAAACTCCACACAAGTCAGACCAAACGAAAACCGCGTTCCTGAATCAGGAACGCGGTTTCACGAGTGGAGCGACGGGGAATCGAACCCCGATTTGCTGAATGCGATTCAGCCGTCATCCCGTTAGACCATCGCCCCGGGAATCGGAGGGAAGGAATTGTAGCGGCCGGGGGCCGTCCGTCAAGCCGATCCGGGTCCAGTTTGGCGGATCCGGGCCGCCCCATTTAGGGCAATGGTGCTTTGAACTTATTTGCTTACGATTGCACGTAAATTCCGGTTGACGTTTTGACCGTTGAAAAAGGTTGTACCTATAGTGATGCAATCACCGTGGTTTACGACCCCATTAGGAGAGCATTAGTATGGTCAAGCGACCCGTACGGGTATCGGAGCAGGATCTCGATCAACTGACCTCACTGTTCCGCCTGCTGTCCGACAAAACTCGCCTGAACATCCTCATGATGCTCGCCCAGGGGGAGCGCAACGTGACCAGCCTCTGCCAGGAGCTGGACCTGCCCCAGCCGACGGTCAGTCATCACCTGGGGCTGTTGCGGATGAACAACCTGATCGGCAACCGCCGGGACGGTAAGCAGGTCTACTACGGCATCAACGGCCGGTTCGAGACGCCGTCCGAGAACTCGCTCTCGTTCGCCGTCGAGAACTACGCGATCCAACTCGTCGCCCGCCATGGCGAGACGGGCGATCCGTCCGCGACGGAATGAACTACTTCCAAGCGTGAAAAAACACCACGACGCGCCACCCCAAGTGGCGCGTCGTTCTCTTTCGGCGAGCCCGCTTCAGCGGGCGGGTCGCGCAGCGCGTCGGGACGCGGAATGCGTCGATTCCTCAAACGCGTGCCCCGTCACCCGGATAAACACGTCCTCGAGCGTCGGCCTCCCCAACGACACCGACCGCACCAGGCCCGTCCTCGCCAGCGCCTCGACCAGCCCCGGGATGAATTCGTGTCCCCGCTGCCGTTCGATCCGCACGCGCCCGTCGACCACCTCCGGGGCGAGCCCCGCGAACCGCTCGCGGACCGCCGCCGCCAGCGCGGCCGGGTCGTCGGCGGTCAGCGTGATCACGTCCGCCCCGATCCGCGCCTTGAGTGCCGCCGGCGTATCGCACGCGACCAGCCGCCCCGCGTCCATCACCGCGAGTCGGTCGCAGTGCTCGGCCTCGTCCATCAGGTGCGTCGTCACCAGGATCGTCACGCCGTCCTCGTCGCGGACGCGCCGCAGGTGCCGCCACAAATCGATCCGCGCCGCCGGGTCGAGGCCGGTCGAGGGCTCATCCAGGATCAGCAGCCGCGGCGTCGTCAGCAGCCCCTTCGCCAGTTCCACGCGCCGCCGCATCCCGCCCGAGAAGCGCGACACGTACTCCGCCGGCCGGTGGTCCAGCCCGACCTTGGCGAGCATCCGGTCGATCCGCCCCTCGAGTTCCGCCCCGCGCAGGCCGTACAGGTGACCGTGGTGGCGGAGGTTCTCGGCCGCCGTCAACTGCTTGTCGAGCGACGGCGACTGGAACACCACCGCGATGTGCCGGCGGATGTCAGAAAAGGACGAAGGCTCAAGGACGAACGAGGAGTCGGGCGCGAACGTGAAGCGGACCTCGCCCTCCTGCGGCGCTATCAGCGTGGAGAGGACGCGGAAGAGCGTCGACTTGCCCGACCCGTTGGGCCCGAGGAAGCCGAAGATCTCCCCCGGCGAAACGTCGAGCGACACGCCCGCGAGCGCCGGCACGTCACGCCCGGGATAGCGGTGGGAGAGGTTGGCGATCGAGAGCAGGGGGGGCACGATGGGCAGGTTGGGACGTCAGTGCGCCCCGTGCCGCAGGTCTTGCGTCAGGAAGTCGTGAAAAATATGCCCGAACGAGATGTCCGGCAGCAGCGACACCACCAGCAGCACGCAGAACGTCACCGGCACGATCAGGATCAGGTAGATCAGCTTCCCCTCGAACTTCAGGTGCATGAAGTACAGCACGACCGCCGCCGCCTTCACCGACGCGATCGCCAGCGCGATCGCGATCTTCTGCCACTCCTTCTTGATGTCCAGAAACGCGGCCAACACCGTCACCACCGTCAACACCACCAGCAAAATGAAGATCGCAAGGTAGTTCACCTTGTGGTCGTGGGCCGTCTCGGTCACGCCATGGGCGGGGGCGTCGGTCATGTCAAACGTCCGATCTCAAATATCCAAGGTGCGGCTAGCTTCCTGTTTCTGACTTCTGACTTCTGACTTCTCAAATCAAATACAGCAGCGGGAACAGGAAGATCCAGACCAAATCGACGAAGTGCCAGTAGATGCCGACGTACTCCGTGTGCCGCGGGAAGATCTTACGCCGGATCGCCTGGATCGTCAGGATCGCCAGCGGGATCATCCCGCCGATCACGTGCAGGCCGTGCACGCCGGTCGAGGCAAAATAGCTGGCCAGGAACAAGTTCTTCCAGGGCCCGTACGCGGTCGCCTGGACGATCGTCGCGCCCTTCGGGATCGGGTGGACCTTCTCCTCGAGCTTCTCGCCGGTGCCGAGCTTGCCCTCGGCCTTCATGCGCTCCTCGATCCACGCCTTGCCGGTGAACCCGATGTCCACCGGGACGTTCTTGTCGAGCTCCATCCTGACCCCCTTCACCTCGTTCTTGGTCCGGTCCCAGTGGCCGTCGTACAGGTACGAAACCGGCTTGGCGTCCTCGTCGCCGGCCGGCTTGACCGTCACCACCATCGTGTAGTGGTGGAACTTGTCCGTGTACTCGACGTACTTGATGCCCATGAACGTCGCGGCGCACGCGAACGTGATCGCCAGGCACGTGATCAGCCGCTTGCGGTCGCCCTTGCGCGCCGCGTCGACCGCCAGCGCCATCGTGAGCGAGCTGAAGATCAGCACCAGCGTGTTGATGCCCGCCAGCACCTTGTTCAGCGCCTTGCCCTGCTGCTCGAACAGCATCGGCCACCCGGAGCGGATGACGATGTAGCTCCCGAGGATGCCGATGAAGAACATGATCTCCGACGCCAGGAACAGCCAGATCCCGACCTTGCCGGGCGGCGTCGGGTCCCCGTGCGACAGCACCGGATCGGGGGCGTGCTGCTCGGGGACGTAGTCGGGGGGGTAGGTGGAGGCGGATGACATGGGGAAGGTGTCTGAGCAAACTCAACGTAACGATTAACAATTAATGCTTAAGCAGACCGGGGCCCCCTTAAGCATTGATCGTTAATCGTTACCACTCTCACTGCCGATCGATCATCAGGAACCCGAGAATCAACGGAAGGTAAATAATGGACGCGAAGAAGAGCTTTCGCGCATCCAGCCGCGTCTTGGTCACCGCGCACGACACGCAGAACGTCAGGAACGCCAGGCTCAGGAGGACGGATGCGGTGAAGAAGATCGGCCCGGTCATGCCCAGCAGCGTCGGCAGGATAGCGACCGGCACGAGGGCCGCGCCGTACAGCACGATCATCCGGCTGGTCATGCGGAGGTCGTCGGTGTCGACGCAGGGGAGCATCTTGAACCCGCCGGCCGCGTAGTCGCGCTTGTACAGGATCGCGATCGCCAGGAAGTGCGGCATCTGCCAGATGAACAGGATCGAGAAGAGCGCCAGCGCCTCGGGCCCGAGCGCGCCGGTCGCCCCGACCCAGCCCATGGCCGGCGGGATCGCCCCCGGAACCGCGCCGACCACCGTGTTGAGCGACGTGACCCGCTTGAGCGGCGTGTAGATCGCGACGTACGAGACGAGCGTGAACGCCCCGAGGATCGCCGTCAGCGGGTTGACGAAGAAGGCCAGCCAGGTGATGCCCATCACGCCCAGGATCAGCCCCATCCACGTTGCCTCGGCCATGGAGATCCGGCCGGTGGGCAGCGGGCGGTTGCGCGTCCGCGGCATGAGGGCGTCGAGGTCGCGCTCGATGAGCTGGTTGATGACCGCCGACGATGCGGCCGTCAGCGCCGTGCCGAACAGCAGGTGCAGCAGCGTGACCCACTGGGCCGACCCGGTCTTCGGGGCCATGTAGAACCCGACCGCCGTCGTGCAGAGCACGAGGAAGTTCATCCGCGGCTTGGTCAGCTCGTACAAATCGCGGGCGCGCGACTCGGCCGCGGGGTGCGCGATCGCCGGGTGCGACGCGACGGACTGGGTGAACTCGGCGATGTCGGTAGCAGGTTTCATCGAGGCAAAGACTTCAAGACAGGGAACAGCCGCAAAGACGCAAAGGCACAAAGGGCAGAGGCAACCGCCCACTGCCAGCCCACGGATTCATCCGTGGGCCAACGTGTCACGCGATCGCTGTGCGCCGGGTCACTTCGAACCCGCGCGGGTCGGATTTCGCGACCGCCACTCGGAACGCGGGAGAATACAGGCGCATGGATCGGACCGCCAGAACGAACGTGGTCGCCAAGACTAGCGCGCCGACGGCCACGTGATAACTGGCAACGTCCGCGGGCTTTTTCAGAAGGACGGTGAGGACGCCCAGTGTGACTTGAATCGCGAGCAGGCCCAGCAGGACTCCCGCAGGGGCGGCCAAACCCGATTTCCGCCGGCGAAACGCGACAACGCATAGGGCGATTACGCCCACCGACACCGCCACCGCGCCGATGCGGTGCCCGAACGCCAGCCAGACCTGCGCCGTCGTCGGGCCGAGGAATTCCTGATCGTGCAGGGGGTTCCAGTCGTTCCAGTGGTCGCCGACTACCGTCATCCACGCGGCCGTGATTTCGGACTGGGTCGTCGGGGGGATCGCCTTGCCCAAGGCGAGCGGCAGATCGGGAATCGCCAGACCGGCCCCGTAGTGCCGCATTGTCGCGCCGACGACGAGCTGGGCGTAGATCAACAGCCAGGCGAACACCGCGAGGCGGACGAGCCGCCGGCCGGGGGCCGTGGCGAGTTCGGTGCGCTCGGCGTCGGCGCGCAGCCACCATTTCGAAGTCACGATTACCGCGAGCACGGCCAGGCAGAAGAAGGCCTGCGCGAAGCACGCGTGGACGATCGCCAGATTGAGTTTCAGTCCGACGACGCGAAGGCCGCCCAGCGCGCCTTGGAAGATCACGCCAGCCAGCGTTAAGAGCGAGAGCATCCGCACCCAAGTGCGAGGCTCGGACCGGCGGAACGGGAGGGCACTCGCGGCGAACAACGCAATCGCCCCGAACCCCACGGCCCCTTGGGCCTGCCAGGACTTGAGGCCCGGACGATCCGGGTGGTCCTGCACGACCGCCAGCGTGATGAAGAACGCCGTCAGCGCCAGCGATGCGCCCAGCACGCCCCATAGGCAGCGGCGAGTCACCGGGTTTCGCGCCACCCCCCACGCGGCGAAAACGAATAGCACGGAGCAGAACCCGACCAGCGTCCCCATCAACCGGTGCGTGTGCTCGAACAAAATCCCGCCCTTCCACTCGTGGATCGGGAACAGGAACATGTTGTAGCCATAGGAGTTAGGCCAGTCGGGAACCGACAGCCCGGCCTGATGGCTCGTGACCAGCCCCCCCAGAAAGATCAGCGGAAACGTCGTCACCGCGCACGCGACGGCGAGCCAATGCAGCGGGCGGTTGTAGGCGGGGTCGGCAGTCACGGTTCGACTAAGTTTATTGCGGATTTCGCAGGCCGTCACGGCGGAACCGCGACTTGCGACCATATGCCGCAGGACACGGGCTCACGTCGCGCCCAAGTCCTCGATCAAGCGGCTGTCCGGGCGGATCTCGTCTTCCTTCACACCAAGCGCGGCCGACAGGCACTTACGAACGCGCTCCCAACTGTCGGCCGGCACGTCGAGCCGGTTCCGGCTCAAGAACTCGACCAGTTGCCGGTGTAACAACCCGGCCGTGAGCGGTGGACGTTCACGGCGCCGTAACCGCATCTCGGCATCGGTCCAGAAGAGCGCCGCTCGCGGGAGCTTGATCGAGAACTCTTTCTCCAAGCGAAACACAATGTCGAGGAAGTCGATGCCCATGCGCCTCTTCCTCGGGCGGTGGGCAGTGCCCACCCTACGGGTCGACGGTCAATGCTTCTGCGCGCTCGCCACGACCTCCGCCGGGAGGTCCAGCGGGCGCGTCTGCGCGAGGAAGTCTTCTTCGACGAGCGGGCTGCTGTACTCGTACGGGCCGTGGTGCACGACCGGCGTGACGAGGAAGTTGTTGTGCGGGGGCGGGGTTGGGGCGTCGACCCACTCCAGGGTCGTCGCGTTCCACGGGTTCTGCGAGGCCTTCTTGCCCCAGATCAGCCCGCCCAGGAAGTTGATGATGAACGGCAACTGGCTGATCCCCAGGACGAACGCGCTGATCGAGATGAACCAGTTCATGTCCTGGAACTGGGCGTAAAGCTGGTACTTATTCCCGGTCGGCACCCGCCGCGGGTAACCGGCCAGGCCGAGGATGTGCATCGCGAAGAACGTGCAGTTGAACGACACGAACGTCAGGACGAAGTGGACGCGGCCCCAGAACTCGTTCATGACCCGGCCGAACATCTTCGGGTACCAGAAGTAGATGCCCGCGAAGATGCCGAAGAGGGAGCCTCCGAAGAGCACGTAGTGGATGTGGGCGACGATGAAGTAGGTGTCGTGGATGTGGACGTCGACGGCGGTCGAGGCCATGAAGATGCCCGAGAGGCCGCCGATCACGAACATGCTGACGAACGCGAGCGCGTTGCACATGGCGGACGTGAACTGGATGTTCCCGCGCCAGAGGGTGCCGAGCCAGTTGAAGACTTTGATCGCCGACGGGACGGCGATGAACATCGTGCTGACGGCGAACGTCGTCCCGAGCGTCGGATTCATGCCCGACTGGAACATGTGGTGGGCCCAGACGATGAACCCGAGGAAGGCGATGCCGCCCATCGCGTAGACCATCGGGCGGTAGCCGAAGATCGGCTTGCGGGCGAAGACGGCGAGGATGTCGGACACCATGCCCATCGCGGGCAGGATCATGATGTAGACGGCGGGGTGGGAGTAGAACCAGAAGAGGTGCTGGTGGAGCAGGGGGTAGCCGCCGCCCGAGATGGTGGTCGAGCCGCCCATGAACGCGACGGTCTGGATCGCGTTGGATCGGGTCCAGTTCATCGGGACGAAGAAGCTGGTCAGGCCGTGGTGGTCGAGGAGATTGAGGGTGAGGGCCGATGCGAGGACGGGGGTGGCCAGCAGGACGAGCAGCGACGTGATGAAGAGGGACCAGACGGAGAGCGGCAGGCGGAACATCGTCATGCCGGGGCAGCGGAGCTTGATGATGGTGGTCAGGTAGTTGACCGCGCCCATCAGGCTGGAGAACCCGAGGATGATGATCGAGAGGAACCAGGCGGACTGCCCGTCGAAGGCGGCGTACTGGGCGAACTTGTTGAGGAAGAACCCGGCGGTCGCGGCGATCGGCAGGCCGACGAGGAAGTTGACGACCGGGTGGCCCAGGCGGACGTAGTGGGCGGCCATGAACCCGGCCATCAGGAAGAAGGCGAGGTACGTGGAGATGATGGCGACATCCGACCAGTTGCTGCGCCAGCGGAGCTTTGACTGGGTGTCGGCGGCGACGGCGCGGAGGGCGGCCTCGTCCGCGCCGGCGAGGGTGATCGTGGCGGGCTTGTCCGCCGTGGCGGGGGCGAAGGTGCTCGTCGCCTCGGCGAGTTTGAGGTCGGTCCGCTTCTCCTTGAATTCGGAGAGGGCGGCGTTGGCGGCGTTGGACGCGCGCTTGGCGAGGGCCGGGTCGGTCAGGGCCGGGACGGTGAGGACGACGTTCTTGCCGTCGGCCGTGACGGCAAGGTCGACCACATGCCCGCCGATGCGGAGGACGTCGGCGGCGTGCTCGGTCGCGGTCACGGGCTGCTTCCACGCGTACCACGACCCGGTGTTCCACGGCTTGGGGTTCTGCGAGACGGTGGAGACGGGCGGGTAGCTGGTCCACCCGGCCTGGGCGTGCCCGCCGGGCATGAAGAAGCCGGCGACCATGATCGCGCCGGACGGGATGGCGGACCAGAAGGCGAGCCCATTGAGGAACGGGAAGGCCATGTCGGCGGCGCCGATCTTGAGCGGGATGAGGTAGTTGCCGAACGTGCCGACGAGCAGGGGGATCACGACGAAGAAGATCATGATCGTCGCGTGCATGGTGAAGACCATGTTGAAGAAGTCCGCGGGCATGGGCCCGGGCACGCGCTTGCCGATCACGAGGTCGCCGACCTTGGGCGCGGCGGGTGCGCCGGGGGCGAGGGCGAAGGTCGCGCGTCCCTTTTCGAAGCCGGTGACGGTCGCCTTGGCGCTCTTGGCGTCGTCGACGGGGGTGACGGCGTTGTTGGCGACGGGCTTGACGATGACGGTATCGCCGGTCGCGTCGCCGCGCGGCGCGACGACGTCGTGCCCGCCCAGTCCTTCGACGGTGAAGCCGGCGGCGTCGACGGACGCGACCTTGCCGAGCTCGATCGCGCGCTTCACCTCCTTGCCGACCTCGAACTTCAGGTCTGCCGGGGCGGCCGAGACGTCGAGCGTGACGCGCTGCTTGTCGAGGGCGATGACCTTGGACGGGTAGACGACGCCGGCGTCGGTGCGGAGGTGGAACGCGTCGCCGGCCGAGAGCTTCTTGAGCCCCTGGGCGTTGGCGAGGGTGATGGACTTTTTCGCGGCGTCGTGCTCGATCGTCAGGCCGATGACGCGGTCGTTGGCGGGCTTGGACCAGAGGGCGTACCCGAGGAGGGGGACGGGGCGGTCGTTCTGCATGTCGCCGGGCCAGGCGAGTTGCCAGCGGATGAGCATGGCGAGCCCGCCGCCGATCACGCAGAACATGAGCCCCATGAACAGGAACTGGATGCCGATGACCTTGTGGTCCGTCGAGAAGACGTACTTCTTGAGGAAGCCCGGGTCGTGGTGGGCGTGGTCGTCGTGATGGGCGGGTGCGGTGGCGTTCATCGGGGGAAGCGAGTTCGACTTCGGATTGACTGTCGCAAAGACGGAAAGGCGCTAAGAAGCAGAAGAGAGGAGGGCTTTGTTTACCTCTTCGCGGAAGCGCCCGCGGGGTCGACGGGCGCCGCGCCGACTTCCTTCTTCTTTTCGAACATGTCGGCGTATTCCTGGGCGGTGACGACGACGGCGGTACCGCGCATGTCGGCGTGGCCGACACCGCACAGCTCTTCGCACACCAGGTCGAAATACCCCGGGTGGCGGTAGGTGACCTGCTTCACGCCGGCCTCGCGGAGCTTGGCGGCGGCCTCGAGGTTGAGAACGGCGCCGTGGGCGATCAGCGGGTTGCCCTGTTTGTCCTTGTAGCCCCAGGCCTTGGTGCCGGCGTCCTGTGCCGCGCCGGCGGACTTGTCGTCGATCACGACCTGCAGTTCGGTGTTCTCGGGGCGGGTCAGGAGGGTGAGGAGCTCGTCCGGGGTCGCGGTGTAGCGGTTGGCCGGGTCGTTCTCGCGCTCCCTGGTGGTCTGGCCGATGGCGACGAAGCGGATCACGCCGCGGAGGCCCGGGACGGCGTCGAGCTTGACGCGGAAGTTGGGGAGGAAGAACGAGTGGAGGACGTCCTTGGAGGTGAGCTCGATTTCGACGGGCCGGCCGAGCGGTAGGTGAATTCGGCCGGGGGCGGGGATGATGTCGTCGACGCCGTCGGGGTCGGCGTAGTCCTTGCCGAGCGGGTTGGTCTCGATGTACGAGTTGATCGCCGAGACGGCATCGGCGAAGGGGAGGTCGGCGGGGCCGGTGGTCTCGGTGCCGTTGTATTCGAACCGGTTGGCGACGAGTTTGCCCTCGTCGTCGCGCATCTTGGGCCAGACCTTGTCGGACGGCCTGGGGAAGACCATGTACTTGCCGAGCTTGCCGTCGGGGCCGGCGTAGATGACGTTCCAGGCGAACTGCTGGGCGACCACGAGCATGCGGGCGGGCGGGCGTTTTTCGTTCGGGTCGCCGTAGCGGAACTTGTCCCACACGCCCTTGGTCCACAGGACGATGGCGGCGAGGAAGAACGCGGGGATGATCGTCCAGGCGACTTCGACCCGCAGGTTGCCGTGGCTGTAGTGGGCCTTCTTGCGGTCGGCGGAGAAGCGGTACTTGACGAGGAAGTACCCCATGACGACGAACACGCCGACCATGACGATCGAGGTGAGCCAGAAGATGTAGAGGAAGAGGGAGTCGTGGTCCTTGCCGTGCTCGGAGTGGTTTTGGGGCAGCCACCAGCTCGGGCCGGCGCCCGCGGCGGGCGCGAGGCAGGCGGCGATCAGCAGGGCGAGGCGGGCGCTCATCGTCGGCAAACGTTGGGGCATGGGCGGGTCGTCAATAGAACGAGGGCCGGACACGAGGGGCGGATTGTAGGGGAAGCCGCGTGCGGGGCAAAGACGTGCGACGATTCGCCACGCGGGTGGGGGGAGAAAAATCACAGGGGGCAGACCCCGGAAACAGACCCGGCAACCCCGCGGGAGGGGTTGCCGGGCTGGTTCGAGTTTACCGCGCGTCAGCAACGCGTTGCGTTGCAGCTATCGGATGCTTAGTTCGCGGCGGGGGCGACGGCGACGGGCTTCTTCTCGCCGTCCTTGCAGGCGCCGCAGCAGGGCCTTTCGCCGGGGGCGGTGGGGATCGAGACGAACGTCTCCTTCTCGACCGGCTCGGCGGCGGCGGCCTTGGGCTTGAACGTGAACTTCACGTCCTGGGCCTTGCCGTCCTTCACGGTGATCTTGGCCGTCTGCGTGCCGAGTTTTTCCTGCCAGGCGTTGAGCGTGTACTCGCCGTCCTTCAGGCCCTTGGTGGGGATGGTGAACTTGCCGTCGTCGCCGCTGACGGCGAAGAACGGGTGGTCGAGGACGACGATCCAGGCCTTCATCCACGGGTGGACGTCGCACTTGGTGACGTACCGCTCGGGGGCCTTGTTGGCCTTGTTGGTGACGTCGTTCACGCCGTCCTTATTCTGCGGGAAGTTGAACTCGCCCGAATCCTTAGACAGGCCGTGGACGTTGTGCATGAAGGGGTCGGAGTTCTTGACCTCGAATTTCTGGCCGACCTGTACGGCGACGACGTGGGGCGTGTAGACGCAGCCCTTCTGGTCGAGCACGACGGTGTCGGTGCGCTTCTCGCCGCCGAGGTTCTGGCCGTCGATGTAGACGACGACGTTCTTGAGTTCGTTCTTGTCGTTGACGACGATCGTCTCCTCCTTGACCGGCGCGTGCTTGGCGCAGTCGGGGACGACCTCGACCTTGAGGATCTTGGGGGCGGGGGCCTTGCCCTCGAAGACGGCCGAACCGGTGATGTCGGCAAAGGCGGCGGGCGAGGCGGCGAGGGCGAGAGCGGCGAGCAGCGTGCGACCCTTCATGTGTTGGCTCCTGAAAGAGAGAGGTACATCAGACACGGGGACCCGCGCGGGGGGCAGCCCGTAGGTATTAAATCGACGCCGGGCGGGCGGGTAAAGGGCGCGTGGCGATTTGCCACAGCGGACCGCGGGCGGCGCTATTGTCAGTACCGCGCGGGCGCGGGATTCGTTGCGAGCGGACGGGGCGGGAGGGGGGCAAGTCGTGGGATGGGCGGGGGTTGCGGGGTGGGCGTGGCAGTGGACGCCGGCGCGCTAGTCGAACGGATCCGGGGCGGCGCTTCAGGCATAGCCCGTGCGCTGTGCCCCGGCTTGTTCATGGCGACGTCACGGATTCTTCACCGCGTCGATCGCGCGGATGAGTTGCTTGGCGAGTTGGATCTTCTGCGGGTTGCGCTGCTCCTCGGGGAGCTTGGCGGTCACGTCGAGGTATTTTTTCAGGTAGTTCTTGCCCTCGATCATGCCGGCGCTGACGAACGATTGGCCGAGGGAGAAGAGGGCGTCGGGGTGGGGCGGGTCGGCGGTGGCGGACTTTTCGAGGGCGGCCTGGACCTGCGTGGCCAGCGCATCATCCCGGCGGGCGGCGAGGGACGCGGCCAGGTCGAGGTAGATCGCCCCGGCGTCCTTCGGCGAGGCGGCGGCGGCTTGGTCGAACAGGGCTTTGCCCGCGTCGGTTTTTCCCTGCGCGAGCTGGATCTGGCCGGCCGTCTCCAGCGCGGTCACGTCCTTGGGGGCGATCGCGAGGGCGGCATTGACGGTCTTCTCGGCTTCATCGAACTGCTTGAGCGCGGTGAGCGAGACGGCCTTGTACGCAAGCACCTTTGCGGCCTTGGGGTCCCTGGCGATGGCCGCATCGTACTTGGCGAGGGCGGCGGGGTGGTCACCGGACTTGGCGAGGGCTTGAGCCTCGGCGAACAGGCGGTCGGCGTCCCCGCGAGCGGCGGCGTTGTCTTCTGGGGTGCCGGCGGGGAACTTCACCTCGACCAGCTCTTCGGAGCCTTCGACGGACCGAAAAGCGCCGCCCGCGCCGGGGGCGTTGTCAGTGTACTGCGTCTTGACGAGCCCGACGCGCGGGGCGTACCACCAGGTGGATTCGGCCCGGTCGCCGGGTTGGCCGCTCGCGGCGATGCCGTAGACCTTGACCGCGTCGAACGTCCCGGCGGGCACGGTCACGCGCTCCGAGCCCAGGCACACGGCGGAATAGGCGCGGCTCGGCGGCGGTAGCTTGATCTCCCACTTGTCGCCCTGCTTGACGTTCCGGGGCAGCATGAGGGCGGCGGGCTTGTAGAGTTGGGCCTCCTTGTTCTGCATCAGGCCGAGGATGTAGTGGCCGTCGGGGCGGGCGGCGACGATCGAGAGGTTGCTGGAGAGGAAGGTGGGGTGGCCGTCGACCGTGGGGCCGGGGGTGATATCGTAGGCCTTGTTTTCCGTGGCGGGCTTGGCGTCGTTGAGGCGCGTGGTGGAGCGGAAGGTCTGGCGTGCGCCGGGGACGGCCGGGAAGGTGACGGGGGCGTCGTCTGCGCCTTGTGCGGGGAGAGCTCCCGCGATCGAGAGGACGAGGACGAGCAGGGGGGTGAGTTTCATCCGTGATCCTGTCGGTAGAGGCAGGCGCTCAGTCCCAAGCGGCGAGCGCCCGGCGGGGAACAGCCTTCCCCGTTGGTAATGCATATCATACTATCGATCGCATGAGTCAACCGCTTCCGGAATCGATCGGCGTCGGGTTGAAGGAGTGGGCCACGGTCGTGGGGGCCATGGGGGACGGTAATCAGGTCGTGCTGTTGCGAAAAGGGGGAATCTACGAATCGGCGGGGGAATTCGAAGTGGAGCACCGCGAATTCGTCTACTTCCCGACGTACCTGCACCAGAGTCTGAACCAGCTCAAGCCGGCGTATCACGCGGGGTTTACCGCGCACTCGGCCGAGCCCAGCCGGGTGACGCTGGGCGTCGCGGGTCGGGTGACGGACATCATCCAGCTCAAGTCGCGGGAGCAGATGGACGAACTGGACGACCAGCACATCTGGGCCCCGCCGCTGCTGGACATGCGGTTCAATTACAAGCCGGCGAACCCGCTCTATTTGTTGATCGTGCGGGCCTGGCGGCTGGCGGCGCCGGTGACGGTCGAAAACACGCCGGCGTACGCGGGGTGCAAGAGCTGGGTGCCGTTGGAGCGGGCGGTCGAGACGGGCGGGGCGACGGTGGCGCTGGAGGATACGGATTTCCAGACGAAGCGCGAGGTGATCCGGGCGAGGTTGAGTGGGGAGTGGACGGGGTTCTGAGCCGAGTTCACCGCAGAGACGCAGAGGGCGCGGAGGGGGCGCAGAGAGGAGATTGGGTGCATAAGCCGGCGCGACCGACCTGGTTGTTGTTTGTGGTGTGCGTTGGAGCACCGTTGTTGGTGGGATTTCTGGGGTCGCTCGCGACGCGGTCGGCGATCGCGTCGTGGTACGCGGGGTTGGTGAAGCCGCCGCTCACGCCGCCGTCGTGGACGTTCGGGGTGGTGTGGACGGTGCTGTACGTGATGATGGGGGTGGCGAGTTATCTGGTGGTGAGGCGCGGGGTGTCGCGGCCGGGGGTGAGGCCGGCGATGACGTTCTACGTATTGCAACTGGTGCTGAACGGGGTGTGGAGCCCGGTGTTCTTCGGGCTGCGGGCGCCGTGGGTGGCGCTGGGGATCATCGTGGTGCTGGTGCCGGCGGTGTGGGTGACGATGGTGCTGTTTCGGCGGGTATCGCGGGGGGCGGGGGTATTGCTGGTGCCGTATTTGGCGTGGGTGTGTTTCGCGACGTATTTGAACGCGGGGTTTGCTTGGTTGAACCGGTGAGGGCTGGTGCCGTCATCCTGAGGTACTCCGAAGGATCTAGAGCGGCTTGCGCCTCTTCGTATCGTAGCCGCAATGAGCCATGAAGGCCTTGGCATCGGCGGTGGTAACCGACCGGA
>DATHXE010000358.1:0-3057 GCA_035459845.1 Tepidisphaeraceae bacterium
CGGCGGGAACGCCGCCGGCGACAACCTGCTGCTCGACATGGAGCGGATCGTCGGCGGGACGGGCGACGACTTCATCACCGGCTCGGACGCGGCCAACTCGTTCTCGCCAGGCGCGGGCGACGACACCGTACTCGCGGGCCCGGGCAACGACACGGTCGACGGCGACTCGGGGGATGATTCGCTTGCGGGCGAGGGCGGCGACGACCAGTTGGCCGGTCAGAGCGGGAACGACACCTTGCTGGGCGGGACCGGCGACGACGCGTTCATCACCAACGACCTTGCCGCCGACACGCTCGACGGCGGCGCGGGGACCGACACCGCGACCGCCGACCTGCTGCTCGACTCGATTTCCAACATCGAGCTGGGCGTGATCATTCCCGAGCCCGAGGTGGCGGTCACCGTCGGCGGAAACGACCTGCCGGACGGCACGGTGAGCGTGAGTTTCGGCAGCGCGACGCAGGGCGCGGCCGGGCCGACGCGGACGTTTACCGTGCGCAACGACGGCAATGACGTCCTGGTCGTCGGGGCGGTGAGCGTGCCGGCGGGGTTCACGGTGATCGACCCGCTGGTCGGGCCGATCGCGCCGGGGGCGAGCGAATCGTTTACGGTCCGGCTGGACACGGCCGTCTCCGGCACGTTCGGCGGGCAGGTGTCGTTCTCGAACACGGACGCGGACGAGAACCCGTACAACTTCTCGGTCTCGGGCACGGTCGTCGAGCCGCCGCCGCAGTTGCCGGAAGTCACGGTGCTGGTCGGCGGCAGTCCGATCACCGACGGGGCGGGTTCGTTCAACTTCGGCAGCGTCATCCAGGGCGCGGCCGGTCCGACGCGGACGTTCACCGTGCGCAACGACGGCACCGGCACGCTCACGCTGGGCGCGATCAACCTGCCGGCGGGCTTCACGCTGATCGACGGGCTCCCGACGAGCCTGGCGGCGGGCGCGAGCGACAGCTTCACCGTCCGGCTCGACACGGGCACGGCGGCCGTCCGCTCCGGAACGATCACGGTCGTCAACAACGACACGGACGAAGACCCGTTCGACATCGCGATCGGCGGGGCGGTCGTCGCGCCCACGCCGCCGGCGGCGCCGGAGGTGACGGTCACGCAGGCGCGCCCGGCCGGGCCGATCGACGACGGGAACTCGACGGTCGAGTTCGGGAATGGCGTCGCCGGCACGCGCGGGGCGACGCGGACGTTCCGCGTGCGGAACGACGGCGACGCGGTGCTGACGCTGGGGGCGGTCACCGCGCCGGCCGGGTTCACGATCATCGACTTCCTGCCCGCGCAGCTCGCGCCGGGCGAGGCCGAGAGCTTCGTCGTGCAGGTCGACACGACCACCCCGGGCCGGAAGGACGGGTTCGTCAGCTTCGCGACCAACGATGTGAGCGAAGGGACGTTCACGTTCCGTTTGATCGCCAACGTGGGCGTGACGGCGGTCGCCCTGCCGGAGTCGACGATCAACTCGATCCAGGCGCACGGGAACCTGCGCGGCGTGGTCGACGGGGTGAGCGCGTTCTCGTTCGGGACCGTCGCGCCTGGCGCGCGGGCGCCGGCCCGGACGTTCCGCGTCGCCAATAACGGCAACGCCGACCTGGCGCTGGGCAAAGTGGTCGTCCCGGCAGGGTTCGTGGTGACGGACGACATTCCCGGCGTGCTCGCGCCGGGCGCGACGGACCTGCTCGTCATCGCGATGGCGACCGGCGGCGCGATCGGGAGCCGCGGCGGGATCGTCTCGATCGCCACCAACGACTCGGACGAGAACCCGTACACGTGGACCGTCAGCGGGACGCTCGCGCAGCCGCAAGCGCCGGCCGGGTCGCCGGAAGTGACCGTGCGGCTGACCGACGGGACGAACATCGCCGACGGGGCGACGGTCCCGGTCTCGTTCGGCGCGGTCGCGTTCGCCGGCAAGGCGCCGACGCGGACGTTCCGCGTCAGCAACACCGGCACGGCCTCGCTGACGCTGGGCGCGATCAACGTGCCGGCCGGGTTCGCGCTGATGAGCCCATTGGGCGTCTCGGCGCTCGCGCCCGGCGCGACGGCGAGCTTCACGCTCGGCCTGCGGACCGATGGCGGGGGCGTCAAGTCGGGCCGGGTGACCTTCGCGACCAACGACGCGAACGAGAACCCGTTCGACTTCGCCGTGAGCGGGTCCGTCAGCGCCGCGCAGACGCCGACGACCGCGGTGACCGGGTCGGTCTCGGCCAGCGGGACGCTGAGCGTCAACGGCACACCGGGCATCGACACGGTCAGCTTCGCCAGCTCGAGCCGCGGGCTGAGCGTGGTCGGCAACGGCGTCGCGGTGAACGGGAGCCCGTTCAACGGCGTGCGGCGGATCGTGGTGAACGGCTTCGACGGGGCCGACCGCATCGACGCCAGCGGGCTGGCGATCCCGGTCACGATCCTCGGCGGCAACGGCAACGACACGCTGATCGGCGGCGACGGGCCCGACAGCCTCTCCGGCGGGGCCAACAACGACGTCCTCACCGGCGGCCCGGGCCTGGACGTCCTGCGCGGCGACGACGGCGACGACCTGCTCAACGCCCAGGACGGCCTGGCGGATTCCCACGTAGACGGCGGGGCGGGCAACGACACGATCCGCAAGGATCGGACGGATTCGGGGAGCGGAACTTAGGGGAGTTATGTCGATTACAGCAGCCGACTACGATTCCCCGCATCTTCCGGAATCTCCCTGATCAGATCCTCAAGTATTGGTAAAATATTTCGTGGGCGGACGCGCCGCTTTGCAGACATAATGAGAGTGACGCTTGCGTCACTTCAGTGACCGGGCACCGAACCGGTTTCTTCCACATCTCTTCGGATAGGGCAGATGCAGTCAACAATCAGGCGGAACATCGTGCGGGGCGGCCTGGCGGTGGCGGGAGTGGCGTGGGCCGGATCGGCCAGCGCCGCGGTCGTCGGTTACTGGCGCATGGAGACCGACAACAACGCGGGCGCGAGCGCCGTGTCGGTGCCCGACTCGTCCGGGTTCGTGAGCGCCAACCCGCTGACGTCCTCGAGTGCGACGCTGATCGCCCAGGCGCCGATCAACCCGAT
>DATHXE010000359.1:0-3494 GCA_035459845.1 Tepidisphaeraceae bacterium
ATCCTGGCGGACGAGACGCTGGCGCGGCTGCGGCAGCACGATTGGCCGTGGAACGTGCGCGAGCTGCGCAACGTGCTGCAGCAGGCGCTGCTGGTGGCGCGGGACGGGGTGATTTTGCCGGCGCATCTGCCCCCGCTGGACCGGCCGCTGCCGGGCGAGGACGCGCTGGGCCGGCGGATCGCGGCGGGGCTGCAGGCGTCGGCGGAGTACGCGTACGACGCGGTCATGATGCCGATCGAGAAGGAGTTGCTCCGGCAGACGATGGAACTGCACGAGGGGAATTTGTCGCGGGCGGCGGAGCATTTGGGCGTGCACCGGGCGACGCTGCGGACGAAGCTGCGGCAGCACGGGCTGGCGGAGGAGCGGGGGTAGTGCGGAGTGATGGGGAGGTGAGGGGGTGGGGTGATGGGGAGTGGTTAGATTCGCGGGCGGTGGCGCGTATGATCGGGTGTTCGTCGTATCGCCACTCGGTTTTACCCCCCTCCACGATGTCGAACGAGCTCGGAATTATTGATTACGGCATGGCCAATTTGCGGTCCGTGCAGAAGGCGTTCGAGTCCGTCGGCGTCGCGGCGCGGGTCGTGTCGGACCCGGGGGAGATCGACAAACTAGACCGCGTCGTGCTCCCGGGCGTGGGGGCGTTCAAGGACGCGATCGGGACGCTGCGGGGGAGCGGGATGGCCGAGCCGATCGTGCGGCACATCGAGCGCGGGCGGCCGTTTTTGGGGATCTGCCTGGGGCTGCAGATGCTGTTCGACGTGGGGTACGAGGACGGGGAGCACGAGGGGCTGCACGTGTTAAAGGGATCGTGCGTGCGGTTCGACGTGGACCGGGAGATGGGGCTGAAGGTCCCGCACATGGGGTGGAACCAGCTCGAGCGGGTGAATTCATCGCCGTTGTTCGACGGGCTGGCGACGGACGCGAGCGTGTATTTCGTGCACAGCTATCACGTTCGGCCGGCGGACGCGTCGGTGGTGGCGACGGTCACGGATTACGGGCGGCCGTTCGTGAGCAGCGTGCGGCGCGAGAACGTGGTGGCGACGCAGTTTCACCCGGAGAAGAGCCAGCGGGTGGGGCTCCGGATTCTCGAGAATTTTTCGAAGATGTGAGGGAGATCGGGCGCGGCGGGTGGGGTGTGCCGCGACGCCGCGAAGCGACCGCGGGGCGGCCATCCGAGGGCGAGGCGCTACCTCCGGGGAGTGCTGCGCGCGCCTTTGACCATCGCGACGGTGACCATGCTTAGCGCGAAGAACAGGCCGCCGAACATGAAGAGGATGCTGGAGTTGATGCCGCCGGAGATGTTCTCCCCGCGGGCGGTGACGTTGTTCTTGAGGTCGCCGGTGGCGGACTGGTCGTTGGGGATCGAGTCCTTGCAGAGCGGGCAGGCGGGGGCCGCGGCGGCGGCGAGGGTCAACGTCAGGGCGAGGAGAGTGCGAAACATCGTGACCTCATCTTAACGCGCGCCGGACGATCCGGGCAACCTTCCCCGGCGTGCTCACTTCAGTGAGGCACGTTCCCCGCCTCACACCGTCGCGCTCGCGGCGATCCGCGGGGCGAGCTGGTAGAGCATCCAGTAGACGACGACGCCGGTGACCGAGACGTAGAGCCAGATCCAGAACGTGGGCTTGGCGAGCTTGCGGTGGGCGGCCCACTTGCGCTTCCAGGCGAAGATCACGGTCGTGATGATCATCGGGAGCACGACGATCGCCAGGATCGTGTGGCTGAGCAGGATGCCCATGTAGACCGGGCGGGCGGAGTGCTCGGGGAACTTGGTCAGGCCGGCGCCGGACTGCGCCTTGAGGTAATGGAGCGTGAGGTAGCAGGCGAGGAAGACGGTGGACGCGAGGAGCGCGAGGCACATGAGCCAGGCGTGGGCCGTGTAGCGGCCCGAGAGGGCCAGGCCCAGGCCGATGCACATGAGGATGGCGGCGAGCGCGTTGAGCGAGGCGTTGACCGGGGGCAGGACGTCGATCAGCGGGTGTTTGGGCTTCTCGCTGCGGAGGAAGGCGATGTCGGCGATGGCCTCGTCGATCCCGGTGGACTCCATGGGGTGGGCGGTCGCGCGCATGCGGCCCTGGCGGTCGAAGATCAGGAACCGCTGGGAGTGCATGATGTCCTGCTGGCCGGCCTTGGCCTCGCCGACGGCGACGGCCATCTGCTGGCCGACCTGTTGGACGGCCGCGTTGGACGGGGCGGTGAGGAAGCGGATGCGCGGGTCGGTCGCGTTCATCTGCGACGCATATTGGCGGAGGACGGCGGGGGTGTCGCGCTCGGGGTCGACGCTGATGCCGACGAACTGCAGGTCGTCGCCCGGGGCCTTGCGGGCGAGCGAGACCATGCGCTGGGTCATCATCGGGCACGGCCCGCCGCAGTTGGTGAAGAAGAAGTAGAAGACGGTGATCTTGCCCTTGAGGTCGTCGCCGGTGAACGGGCGGTCGTCGTGGGCGGTGGCGGCGAACGACGGGGGGTCGCCGGGTTTGTTGATAGGCGCGGCGCCGGCGGCGGTCGCGAGGAGCAGGAGGGGAACCAGAGCAAGGAGGGTCGATCGCATCGGGAGAATCCAAGTGGCAGTGGCACTCGAGTGCCACTAATTCAGTGCAAATCCCCTTGCGTGCGCGTCCGCGCGACGACGGCCGCGAGCGCGATGAGCGCGCCCGCGAACACGACCGACACGCCGAGCGAGAGGGCGATGTTCGACCACGCGGCGGCGTCGCCGGTCCAGGTCATCGCCTGCCGCAGCCCGGACAGGCCGTAGCTGAGCGGGTTGGCGTAGATGGCGTAGCGGAGGCCGACCCAGGCGCCCTCCGGCGGAAAGAGCGCGCCGGACAGGAACCACATCGGCATCAGGAACAAGTTCATGATCGCGTGGAACCCCTGGGTGGAGTTCATCCGCCAGGCGATGCAGAAGCCCAGCGCGGTCAGGCCGGCGGCGGTGACGAACATGACGATGAGCGCGAGGAGGAAGCCGACCGGCGTGAAGTGAAACCCGACGAGCGGGGCGAGCAGGAGGAAGAGCAGGCCCTGGCCGAAGGCGAGGGCGGTGCCGCCGAGCACCTTGCCCATCACGATCGCCAGCGGGGAGATCGGGGCGACCAGGACGGACTGGAGGAAGCCCTCGCGGCGGTCCTCGATGATCGAGATCGTCGAGAAGATGGCCGTGAAGAGCAGGATCATCACGACGGTGCCGGGATAGAAATAGGCGAGGTAGTTGCCCTGGGCGGCACCGCCTGCGGGCGATTGGAAGGAGCGGCCCATGCCGCCGCCGATCAGGAGCCAGAAGACGATGGGCGTGGCGAGCGCGCCGATGATGCGGTGGCGCTGGCGGAGGAAGCGGACGAGCTCGCGGCGGGCGAGGGAGAGGGCGGGGAGCCAGAGCGGCGTGGCGGGCGCGGAGGAGGTACGCGCGGCGGGGGCGGCGGGAATGGCGTGGGAATCCGCGGTCATGGGGGTGACGGATTGTAGCGGGAGAGGCGGGTCAGACGAGTAGGCGGACG
>DATHXE010000360.1:0-6886 GCA_035459845.1 Tepidisphaeraceae bacterium
TCGAGCAGTTCGAGCTCGCGTTCCGCATGCAGTCGAGCGTGCCGGAACTGACCGACATCAAGGGCGAGCCCGAGTCGACGTACCAGCTCTACGGCGAAGAGGCCCGCAAGCCCGGGACGTTCGCCTACACCGCGCTGCTCGCGCGGCGGATGATCGAGCGCGGCACGCGCTTCGTGCAGGTCTACCACAACAACTGGGACACGCACGGCAACGTCAGCGGCCGCCTGCCCAGCCAGTGCAAGGACGTCGACCAGCCGTGCTGGGGTTTGGTGCAGGACCTCAAGCGGCGCGGGATGCTGGACGACACGCTGATCATCTGGGGCGGGGAGTTCGGCCGGACGATCTACAGCCAGGGCGGGCTGACCAAGGACAATTACGGACGCGACCACCACCCGCGGTGCTTCACGATGTGGATGTGCGGCGGCGGGTCGAGGCCGGGCCAGATCTACGGCGAGACGTGCGACTTCTCGTACAACATCACGCGCGACCCGGTGCACGTCCGCGACTTCCACGCGACGGTGCTCAAGCTGCTCGGGATCGAGCACGAGCGGTTCACGTACAAGTACCAGGGGCTGGATCAGAAGCTGACCGGCGTGGAGCCGGCGAAGGTGATCGACGCGCTGATCGCGTGACGGGCACGAGGGAGCCCAGCGACTTGTCGCGGGACGGAGTCGAACAGGCGTGGTTCGGAAATGAAGACCGCGGGTCAGGAAGTCCTGACCCGCGGTCGTTTGTTTGATTGATCGCTCTCGGCGTCCGTCCCGCGACAAGTCGCTGGGCTCCCATTTTCGTTCGACGCGTCTCGCGCGAGCGGTGGGCAGAGCCCACCCTACAAGACATCGCGATCAGTCCACCACGATCACGTCCACCTGCCGGCGGCCCCATTCGAGGGCCTGGTCGTGGGTGGGGAAGAAGACGTCGAGGCGGTTGCCCTTGATGGCCCCGCCGCGGTCGATGACCTCGACGGCGTTGGCGTCGTAGCCGGGGATCATCAGGCGGGTGCCGAAGGGGAGGACGTCGGTGTCGGCGGCGACGAACTTGCCGTCGTTGTACGAGACGTGCTGGCCGTTGGCGGTGATGCCCTGGGCCTTGGGGCCGCAGCACTTGGTGCACGGGCAGTAGGCCGTGACTTCCATGCGGACGGTGCGGGTCTGTTCGATCGACGCCGGGCGGTTGGCGATCGCGTTGGCGAACACCGGCTTGGCCGAGTTCCTGGCGGTGGGCTTGAGCAGCTCGGCCGAAGCGGCCTTGCGAACGGCCTTCTTCGGGACGGCGGCCTTGGGGGTCGTGTAGAGCAGGGCCTTCTCGGCGGTGCCCTTGACCGGGGCCTTCTCCTGCTCAGGGGCCTTGGCGGCGGCGCTGCTCAGGACGAGGCTGACCACGCCAAGGACTTTGAGGATCGCGGCGGGCACCGGGTTGTGACTGACAACATCTCGCATCGCGGGGGTTCCTTTCGCGTCCTGCTCCGGAATTCCCATCAACCTTCTGGTGCCGTAACGCTACACGACGGGCCGAGGGTGGCCAGACGAACTTTAAAGGACGTCCGCGCACCGGGCCGATGTGTAGCGATGGGGAGTTTTATCCCGCGCAGCGATTGGCGTAAAGGCGCAGAAACTGCGCTTAACTTTATCGGACACTGGGGGTTAGGCGGGGGTCAGGTGAGGGACTCGACCGCGCGGGATGGGCCGGATGATGCGCCCAAGCAACGCGACGCCGTCGATTTTGCCTGCGCGCCGCGGATCGCTAGAATCCGCCCATGATTTACCGGATCGACGTGCGCGACAAGGCTTCCGAGGGGGGTCCCGACCGCAGCGGCACCGCCGTCCGCAAGGAGATCGAGCAACTCGGCACAACGCTCGGCCCGATCAGCACTTGGCGCATTTTTCTGATCTCCACCAGCGCGGCCGAGGCCCAGGTCCGGCAGTCCGCGTCGGAACTGCTGGCCGACCCGGTGGTCGAAGAGGCCGTTCTCCGGTCACAGGGGGGTCATATCGCCGGGGACGGGCGGAGCGTCATTGAGGTGCACCTGAAGCCGGGGGTGATGGATCCGGTCGCCGGGTCGACGGAGATGGCCCTGCGCGACATGGGGATCGCCGACGCCGAGGTGCGGACGGGCCGGGCGTTCGTGATCGAGGGCAAGGCCGACCGGGCGGCGCTGGAGCGCGTGGCGACGCGAATCCTGGCCAACCCGGTGATCGAGTCGGTCCACTTCGACACCCACACGCCGACGGAGTTCGCGCACGGGCACGCGTCGACGTTCAAGCTGCGCCACGTGCAGATTCGCGAGCTGACCGACGAGCAACTCACCAAGCTCTCGCGCGAAGGCCACCTGTTCCTGTCGCTCGCCGAGATGCGGGCGATCCAGGCGTACTACCGCGAGCAGAAGCGCGAGCCGACCGACATCGAGCTCGAGACGCTCGCGCAGACGTGGAGCGAGCACTGCGTCCACAAGACGCTCAAGAGCGCGGTCGAGGTCGAGGTGCGGGACGACAAGGGGACGGTCATCGGGAACCGGCGGTACGCGAACCTGATCAAGGAGACAATCTTTGACAGCACGATGGAGTTGATGGGGAAGACGGAGGGTTCAGGGGTCAGGGTTCAGGGTTCAGCAAAGGCCCAAACCCCATCTGCCCTGAACCCTGAACCCCGAACCCTGAACCCTGATTTCTGCCTCTCCGTGTTCGTCGATAACGCCGGCGTGGTCGCGTTCGACGACGTCGACGCCGTCTGCTTCAAGGTCGAGACGCACAATCACCCGTCGGCGATCGAGCCATACGGCGGGGCCGCCACGGGCGCGGGCGGCGTGATCCGCGACATCCTCGGCACCGGCCTCGCCGCCCGGCCCGTCGCCAATACCGACGTGTTCTGCGTCGCGTTCCCCGACAAGTCGCTCGACCAGCTCCCCAAGGGCGTCATCCACCCCAAGCGCGTGCTCCAGCAGGTCGTGGCCGGCGTGCGCGACTACGGCAACCGCATGGGCATCCCGACGGTCAACGGGGCCGTGTATTTCGACGACCGGTATCTCGGCAACCCGCTGGTGTTCTGCGGGTGCGTTGGCATCATCCCGCGCGACAAAATCGACAAGGGCGCGCGGGCGGGCGACGCGATTGTGGTCATGGGCGGGCGCACCGGGCGCGACGGGATTCACGGGGCGACGTTCAGCTCGGCCGAACTCACCGACACGCACGCGGACGAGTTCAGCCACGCGGTGCAGATCGGCAACGCGATCACCGAAAAGAAGGTCGCCGACGTCGTCCTCCAGGCGCGCGACCGCGGCCTGTTCACCGGCATCACGGACCTGGGCGCGGGCGGCCTGTCGAGCGCGATCGGCGAGATGGGCGAGAAGGTCGGCGCCACCGTCCAACTCGAGCTCGTGCCGCTCAAGTACCAGGGCCTGCGCTACGACGAGATCTGGATCAGCGAGGCGCAGGAGCGCATGGGCCTGAGCGTCCCACAGGAGAAGGTCGCCGAGCTCTTGGAACTCGCCAAACGCGAGGACGTCGAAGCAACGGTGATCGGCACGTTCGGCACGCCCGGCGCGGAGCTGATCCTCCACTACCACGGCACCGAGGTCGGCCGCCTGGGCATGAAGTTCCTGCACAAGGGCATCCCGATGCCGACGCGCAAGGCGCAGGTCGTCGAGAAGCCAATGACCGGCCGATCGGCGTCCCCGCTCTTCAATCCGAAATCCGCGATCCGAAATCCGCAATCGTTCAAGGAGACGCTCCTCCGCGCCCTTTCGCACCCGAACGTCGCCTCCAAGCACTGGATCATCCGCCAGTACGACCACGAGGTGCAGGGCGGCAGCGTGATCAAGCCGCTGGTCGGTCCCGAGCAGGTCGGGCCGAGCGACGCATCGGTCATCCGGCCCAAGCTCGGCACGTACAAGGGCGTGGCGATCGGGTGCGGCATGGCGCCGCACGTGACGGACCCGTACGAGATGGCCGTGTGGGCGATCGACGAGGCCGTGCGCAACGTCGTGTGCGTCGGCGCGGACCTCGCCAAGACCGCCATCCTCGACAACTTCTGCTGGCCCAGCGTCGACGACGAAAAGACGATGGGCACGCTCGTTCGCGCGTGCGAGGCCTGCCGGGATGGCGCGCTCGCCTACGGCATCCCGTTCATCTCCGGCAAGGACAGCCTGCACAACCAGTTCACCAACCAGGAGACCGGCGAGGTACTGCGCATCCCGAGCACGCTGCTGATCAGCGCGATGAGCGTGATCGCCGACGTGCGCAAGTGCGTGACGATGGACCTGAAGGGTCGGACGCACCGGGTGATCATGGTGAGCGCCAAACGGCCCGGCGAGCTGGCCAACCTCGCCGCCACGGCGCGGGCGGTCAGCGGCGCGATCGGGTCGGGCAAGGTGGTCGCCGCCCACGACGTGTCCGACGGCGGCCTGGCGGTCGCGGCGGCGGAGATGTGCATCGCCTCCGGCCTGGGCCTGATCGTCGGCGCGGAACTGTTCGGCGGCGAGGCCGCGTTCGAAGAAGGGCCCGGCCGGTACCTGCTCGAACTGGCCGACGACGTCACCACGCTCGACCTCGGCCCCGACGTCACCGTCGCCGACGTCGGGATCGTGCAGCACCTCAAGAAGCTCACGATCACGACGGAGAAGGAACGCGTGATGGAGATCGGGATCGAAGAACTGGCGGCGGCGTGGCGCGGGACGCTGGACTGGTAACCCGTTTAGCCGCGACCCGAAGGGCAAGCGACAGCGCCGCCCGAAGGGGAGCGCGTCGGCGCGGCACGCAGAAGCCGCGGTATGACCTTCCGGCCGTACCCCTGCCAACCGACACGATTACCACTCGTCCCGCGCCTCGACCCGTTTCGCCTCGACGCGCACCACGTCGGGGTGACCTTTTCCCGCGTCTCGATCCTCCGCGCCCGGCGGCGTCAGCCTCGGCGGGCGGGCCTTCGGGTCGCGCACGAACTCCCCCGACACCGGCGGCACGGGGGCGATCGCCACGCCGTAGCGCTTCTCGGCCGCCTTCCGCAGCAGGCGGAGGTTCCGCAGGTTCCCCTTGAACCCGATGTCGAACAGGTCGCCCACCAGCGGCACCAGCCCGACGAGCCAGTCGGTGAACAGGTTGAGGCCCATCCGAGTCTTGACCCACCCGCCGAGCTTGTGCTTGTGCGCCAGGCGGATCGGGTAGAGGCCGACGATCGTCATCGCGGTGTCGCCGACCGCCGGGATCAGGCCAACGATCGTGTCCAGCCCGAACCGAAACCCGGCCAGCGAAAACCTCGCGTCCAGCAAGTTGGCGAGCTTGCCGGCGCGGTCGAGGTCTTGGGTCAGGTCCGAGTGGACCCGCGTGGTAGGGATGGGCTCGGCGTGCATGCCCTCGTACGAGCAAGCGCGGTGCCAGGTAACTCAACATTCCGATGTTGAGAGGAGGCGTGAAACGATCGAACTCGTGCTACGCGGAGTGACCTGCCAGCGCCGCTCCTCAACATCGGAATGTTGAGCTACTTCAGATCGCAAACGAGAACGCGGCGCGCTCAACGCGAGCGCGCCGCGTCCCACTCGGACTAATCACGTCTGTTCACCGCCGGTCGTAGTCCGGCCGGTCGATCTCGCCCGTCACCCGGCCGCGGTCGTCGACCGTGACCCACCGCGAGATCGCGCCCTCGTCGGCCTCGGCGCGGTAGTACGTCCGCCCGTCGCGCGTGACCTGGATGATCGACCGCAAATCCCGCTCGGGGATCTCGCGGGCGATCGTCGCCTTCACGTCGCCCGGCAGGTCGCGGAAGCTCACGCGAATCTTGCCTTCCTCGGTCGCGTTGGCGGTGCTCAGGAACCGGCCGTTCTCGTCGACGCGGATCGCGAACGTGCGGTCGCCGTTGCCGACCAGCGCCTTGAACACGCTCCCGCCGCCGCGCCCGCGGTACTCGTACACGCGCTGCACGGTGTTGGCCTTCGCCTCGCGCGCGATGCCCGACCGCACCGCGCCCGGCAGGCGGTCGTAGTTGACCTCCTGGCCTTCGCCGTAGTCGGTGCGGGAGAGCCGCGCCGCCGCCGGCCGCGCCTCGACCTCCCGCGCGCGAAGGTCCGAGTCGCCCAGGACGCGCCCGTCCTCGCTGATCCGCACGACCCGGTCCGTCCCGCGCTCGTCGATCACGCCGCGGTAGAACGTCCGCCCGCCCGGCGTCCGCACTTCGTAGATCGCCTTGAGGTCGTGCCGGCCGCGCTCGCGGTCCAGGGCCTCCTGGATGTTCCGCGGGGCGGCGGCGTACCGGATCTGGTTCTCGGTCCCGCCGAAGTTGTTGTTCGTGCGGTCGTCGGCCTCGCGCCCGACCGGCACGTCGCGCGCGTCCTCGCGCGACAGCACGCGCCCGCCGTCGCTCACGCGCACGACCAGGTCGGCCCCCTTCTCGTCGATCACCGCCCGGTAGAACACCCGCCCGTCGCGGACAACCCGGTCGATCCGCTTGATGTCGTGGTTCCGCCGCTCGCGGTCCAGCGCCTCCTGTACCTCGCGCGGCGTATTCGCGTACTTCACCTGGGCCTCGGAGTCGCGTTCCGCGGCCAGAACGGAAAAGGTCGGTGCCGCCACGCCGGCCGCCAGCACCGCCGAGTACAGCCAGGTGCGAATTCGGTTGCGTTTCATGTGTGTTGCCTCCTGGGCAAAATGGACTTCGGTTGGCCCCGACGGCACAGGTTGCTGTCGGGGGGCACCTCGGGCACGGCGCACGGCAGCGCCTTGCCGAGTTGCGAGTGACGGGAGTCGCAAAGGATGGACCGCCTCAGTTTCAGAGCCGCTGAAGCGGTCCCGCCGGGATCGGGCGTTGCCCCGCCCCGTCAAATCCGTACGCTGGGCCCCGCCATGAGCGACCTGTCGATGTCCCCCGTTAGCCGCCCGTTCACCGCCACCATCACCCCGCC
>DATHXE010000361.1:0-3152 GCA_035459845.1 Tepidisphaeraceae bacterium
GGCGATCACGGGCCGGTTCGACGGTTCGCCGGCGGCCGTTTCGGCGGGCGTGTTGATCGCCGAGGGGACCTCGCCGCTGCTGGCGGTGGCGGGGGTGGTCGCGGTGATCGGCCTAGCCGGTCGGGCGGTCGTGCGGCGGCGCGTCGCGCCGGGCGCGGCGCTGCTGGCGGTGCCGTGCGTCGTGGTCCTGATCCAGTTCGTCGCGCTCGCGGGGGGGAAGACGGGCGAGTTCGGGCGCTTCGCGATTCTGGTCGACGTGGGGCTGCTGATGGCGACCGTCATCGGCGTATCGGTCGTGATCGGGAAGGGACCGCGACCGATGCAACTCGGGGCGACGGTCGTGATCGGGCTGATGGTCGCGCCGTACGGGCTGTCGTACGTAAGCGGGTACGTTCGCGACTGCGATTGGACCGAGTCGACCCGCGCCCGCGCCGCGGCGCGACTCGCGGAACTCGCGGCCGTCCATAAAGATCGGCCGCCTCTGCTCCTCGCGCTCGCTGACGATCCGGCGCCCTACAACCTGCCGCCGGCGGACGTCGCGGGGTGGGAGATCGCACTTCGGCGGCCATTGGCGGGGCGGGAACCGGCGGTGATCGTCCGGCCGGTCGATGTCCCGAACCCGTCGCCGCGTGACGGGGATTACGTGCGCGAGACGATCGTCCCGCGCGGTTGGGGTTTTGCGAATCGCATCTCGTGGGCGGACAAGCCGATCGAGTTGTTGATCCGGCGGGACTTGGTGGGACAATAGCCGGCACGCATGGCGGACGTGACGGTCTCAACGCGGTGTACGAGTTTCGAGCCGGACGGGCAGATCTGTCGGCTCACGGGCGCGGCCTGCCCGATGGCGGCGGCGCGGAACTTTCGCGACTGCGACGACAGCACGTACCTGGCGCACGTGAGCATGCCGCCGGACGAGTTTCAGGTGCTGCTGAGCGCCCAGGGTCGGCCGGCGGTGGGGAGCCTGATGGTGCGGCGGTGCCGGCGGCCCGAGCTGCACCAGGGCGCGGTGGGGGTGCACGTGAACGCGGTGCTGGAGTCGGCGGCCGACGAGGCGATGCTCCGGGCCGAGTGGAAGATGGACGGGTCGGTCGAGTACACGTGCCCGGCGACCGGGGTGCGGATGGTGTGGCGCGATGGCAAGTTCATTCCGCTGTAGAAGGCGCGCGGGGGCGCGGGTATGCTCGCGGGGATGATGGAAGGTGTCACCGCCGCGATCGTCGCCTGGATCTTCGTCTGCCTGTACTTCCCGCAGATGATCCGCAACCGCCCGCAGTTTTACGCGGGGGTGATGATGATCGTCGGCGCGATGCTGTTGGCCGCACTGGCGATGATCATCGGGGGCTCGTTCGTTGGGTTCGCGGGGGCGATGGGGCAGATTTTGCAGACGATCGCGTTCGTGCTGATGATCGCGGCGACGGGGAACGTCTCGGTCAAGGAACTCGGCAAGGAGTTCGGGAACGTGATCGAGGTGATGCGGCGGGGGGAGACGGAGAAGGAGATCATCATCCCGCGGAAGGACCGAATGGGGGACGAAACGGATGACATACCCCCCCCTCCGCGGCACTGAAGTGCCACGGCCTCCGGGAACGCTCGGAGTTCAGTCCCATTTCATCGCGGTGCGGATCGCGCGGGCGACGGCCTCGACCTGGGTGCGGTCGATCTCGTGGCGGGGCCAGCGGGCGATTTCGATCTGCGGGCTTCCGGGTTGACCCAGCGCGATGCGCAGGCCGACGCCGGAGAAGGTCGTGGCGGGGACGACGTCGACCGTGACGTGTTGCGCGCGGACGCGGCGCCAGAGGACGGGCAGGGGCAGGGGGCCGGTGCGGAGGCGGACGTGGCGGCGGCGACCGTCGAAGTGCCAGCGCTTCGCGGCGCTGTTGAGCAGGACGAGCGCGCTCGCCAGGGCCAGGGCGGTGAGGGTGAAACATTGCGTGAGGCGCTCGGCGATCAGGTGGTCGTGGGCGCACTTGGCCCAGGCGGCGGCGGCCCAGAGGATCGGGACCAGGCCGACGAGCGCGCGGGCGAATCCGACGTCGGCGGGGCAGCGGAGTTCGACTTCGTCGGGGGTGAGGCGGGTGACGACGAGGCCACCGACGCGGTCGCCGCGGCGGAGGGCCGGGAGCGCGTCGGCGTGGTCGGCGAGCGGGTCGCCCGGCGCGCCGCCCCGGGGCACGTGCGATACGTCCAGCAGGGGACTCGGGGTAAGGGCAGTCATGTGCGAACTATCCGATTGGCGGAATGGGCGTGCGCGGGAAGATGGGCGGGAGAATGGGGGAATATGGGGCGGTTTCTGGCCCGAATGTGAAACTGTGACGCGCGTGACGGTGGGGCGCGTTGCGTACGGGTGCGGTCGGGCGCGATGACCGATAGAATCGGAAACGATGCCCGAACGACTGACCGAACTTGCCGTGGTGGTGGATCCAGCGCGGGATGACGTCGCCGTCGCGCGATGGACGATCGAGGCGGGTACGGCGATCGACGGTGGGGCGCTGGGCGTAATCACGCTTCGCGCGACGGTCCAGGCGGGACATCGATTCGCTATTCGCGCGGTGTTGGCGGGGGATTGGGTGAAGCAGTACGGGCAGCCGTTCGCCAAATCGCGCGGGATTGTGCCGGGGGATCCGGTGGACGCGACGACGGTGGTGAACGAGGTGCCGAGCGTCGGGCCGGACGAGATCGAGATCCGGCCGCCGGCGCTCGAGCCGTGGCAGGGGCCGCGGCCGACGTTTGAGGGGTTTCGGCGGGCGGACGGGCGCGTGGGGGTGCGGAACTGGGTGCTGATCGTGCCGACGAGCATGTGCTCGAGCCACGAGGCGCAGCAGATCGCGATGCGGGCGGAGATGGGCGGGGTTTGGTCGCGCGACAGGTATCCCAACGTCGACGGCGTGACCGCGATCCCGCACACGCGCGGGTGCGGATGCCCGGACTACGAGCCGCGCGCGGCCGGCGACACGACGAAACTCACCGGCGTGGTCGAAGCGTCCATGAATATGCTGGGGCGGTACATCGCCCACCCGAACGTCGGGGCGGTGCTGGTGATCGAGCTCGGGTGCGAAAAGACGAACGTAAATGCGGTGGGGAAGTACGTGAGGCTGGGGGGGAAGGATGACGGAGGAAGGATGAAGGATGAAAGGGGGAGTGCGGGACTGATC
>DATHXE010000362.1:0-11289 GCA_035459845.1 Tepidisphaeraceae bacterium
CTTGCTCGCCTTGAGCGCGGCGTCATCCAGGAACGGGCCCAGCGCCTTGGCGCACCGCGCGTAGTCGTCGGCCTTCCAGTACAAAAAGCCCAGCGCGTACCGCACGTCGCCCAGGTCCAATCCCTTGGGCACGGGCAGGCGCACGCCGTCCCACGACTGCTGCCCCTGCTTGAGCCGCTCGCGCACGCTTACGGGCACGACGCGCCCGCGCTCGTCCACCCGGTTCTCGCCGTACTCGTCGAGGATGGTCGCGTACGCCTCGACCGCCTCGGCCGCCATCCCGGCCTGGGCCGCGTGTAACGCCATCAGGCGCAGGCCCGAGATGCGGAAGCGGTCGTCGCGGTGGCCGTTGAGGTACGGGCGGAACGTCTCGACGACCTTGGCGGCGCGCTTGAGGGCGGCGTACTCGCGGCCGAGCGCGTACCGCGCGATGTCGGCCAACTCGTCGCGCTCGAGCGGCGCGCCGGCTTTGCCGGGCCGCCTCGCGCCGCGGGCACCGGTCTCGAACGTCGTCAGGTACTCGCGGAATGCCGCGGCCGCCGTCTCGTGGTCATCGGTCTCGGAGAAGAGCTGGCCGGCCTTCATCATCGCGTGGCGCACGTACTTCCGCGCGTCGTCATCGGTCAGCCAGAAGTAGTAGCCTTTTCGAAATATCGTGTCGTCGAGGTCGAGCGTGGGGAGCGCGGGGTTGACGACCGTCGTCCACAACGTCTCGGCGGCGCGGCGCTTGGCTTGGTTCGATTCGCCGGCCTTGCCCTTGAGCAATTCGAGCCCGAGCACGTACTGGGCCTCGGCGACGTGCTTGTTCTGACTCGGCAGGTTCCTGACGACCCAGCCGTACGCCTTGACCGTGTTCTGGTCGTGCCCCTGGAACGACCAGGCGTGGGCGACGCGCGCGGCGGCCTCGTACACCTGCCGCACCTTCTCGTCCACCCGTGCCGGCTTCCACGGGCCGCCCGCCAACTCGCCATCGGTGCCCTGCTTGGGGCCGTACACACGCACGAACTCGGCGAACGTCGCGGCGGCGGCGGAATAGTCCTTCTTCAGCAGGTACAGCTCGCCCAGGTAGAACCGCGACTCGCGCGACAGGTCGGACAGCGGGCCGCGGTCGGCGATCATCTGCTTGGTCAGCGCGATCGTCTGGTCCATCACGTCGGACGTGTCGGCGCGCGTGGCCAGGCTCTTGAGGTATTCCAGCGTGCGAGATTCGACGGCCTTGTCGTCCTTCGACGCGGCGAGCTTCTGTTTCGAGAGCGCCAGCAGGTCGGTGTACGCCTTGTTGGCCCGGGCCTTGTCGCCGGCGCGCTCGGCGCAGATCGCGATGTTCTCCAGCGCGGCCTGGCGGTACGGGTTGGCGTCCGTCGGGTCGGCGGCGATCGCGCGCTCGAACGCGGCGACGGCCTTGGCGAGGTCGGCCGCGGTGGAGCCCGCCGCGTACGCCATCCCCGCCATCTGCCATGCGTACGCCGACAGCCCACCGGCCGCCAGCGCCTCTTTCGGGTAGCCGGAGGCGATTTTCTCGTACTCCGGACCCAGCGCCGCGACGCCCGCGCCGCCGCGCCGCTTCGAGAGCTCGGCATACCGCCGGTCGAGGAGGAACAGCTCCGCCTCGGCGGCCTCGGAAGTTCCGGGCTTTTCGGTGATGCGCTTGCGGAGCAGTTCGACGTCGGCCTCGGTGATCGTCTCGGGCGCCAGCGCGTCCGTCGACTTATTGAGCTGGGCCTGGCAGTCGAGGATGCGCGATAGCACGTTCACGCGCGACCCGGTCGCGCGGAGCAGCGTGTAGTAGTCGAGCGCGACCGCGAACGTCTTCTTCGAATAGTGGTGCTCGGCCAGGCGGAAGTAGCACTGCTCGAGGATCTCGAGCCGCCGCTCGCCCTCGGACTCGCGCGCGAGCTTGGCGGCCTCCTCGAACCGGGGCATGGCCTCGTCCGGCTTCTTCAGGTCGCGGAAGTAGACCTCGGCCGCCGCCAGCGCCGCCTCGGCCGCCAGCGTCCGCGCCGCCGGCTCGCGCGACCGGCCCAGCGCGTCCAGCGCCTCGGCCGCCCGCGCGAACTCGCCCTTGTCGCGGTAACACACCCCCAGCAGGTATGCCGCCCCGGCCGCCTCGGGGGCTTTCGGATATCGCTGCCGGATCTGCTCGCAGAGCGCCGCCGCCTTGCCGAGGTCCTTCTTCTGCCGCAAGAGGTCCGCGGTTCTCAGGAGCAGCTCGGCGATCTGATCGTTCCGCGGAAACGCGCCGGCCAGGTCCTGGATCGCGGCGATCGTCCTGTCGGTGTCGCCGGCGCGGAGCCAGAGCATCGCGAGCTTGTAAGCGGCCTGCTCGGCCGCGGCGGGGTCGCCCTTGCGGCGGAGGAGGTTGAATTTGCCCGCCGCGTCCTCGTACTTGCCGAGGATCGCGTAGTACCCGCCGGTCAGGCCGAGCACCTCGTCTTCGTAAAGCCCGGCCCCCTCGCCCAGCAGGCGCTCGAAGACCTTGATCGCCTCGTCGTACTTCTTGTTCGACGCGTGCAGCTTGGCCAGCGCGTAGAACGCGTCCGGCCGGTTGCGGAAGTTGCCCTGCTCCTTCTTCGACTGCTCGGTGAGTTGCGACAGGGCGGCGACGGCTTGGTCGACCATGCCGACCGCGTCATAACACTTGCCGAGCCGATATCGCGCCTCCGCACGCTGGGAGTGGGTCGGATTGTCCTTCAGGAATTCTTCGTACAGCGGGATGGCCTTGGCCGCCCCACCGTTCTTCTCGAGCTGCTGCGCCTGGCGGAGCGTCTCCTCGGGTGTCGCGCCGTACGCGGACGTCGTGACGAACACGAGCAGCGCCACCATCGCGCGCACGATCGGCGAGCCCGCTTCAGCGGGCGGGCACGCGCAGCGTGATCTAACGCTCGACCGCGATTCTGTGCTCGGACGTCTCACCATCGCTCCTCGACAATTACTTCCCGCGCGACGCCCTGTACGCCTCTTCCCCCATCGCCCTCTTCGCGAGCGGCGACCCGGGGAACTTATCAATGACCTCCGCGAACCGCCTGGCCGCCTCGGCATTCTCGCCGAGCCGTGCGTGGCAGACGCCCAGCAGGTACGTCCCGCGCACCCGCGCCTCGTTCGACCGCGTTTGCAGGAGCAGCGCCTGTAGCGCCGCCTTGGCCCCGGCGTCGTCGCCCTTCTTCGCGTACGCCAATGCCGCCTGGATGCCCGCCTCGCCGGCGAGCAGGTCGTCGGGCGAGTGCCGCGCGAACTCCAGCCGCTGCACACCCTCGTCGAACCGACCCTTGTCCAGGTCGATCATCCCTTTCACGTAGTAGATCGCCATCGCCTTGGCGAGTTGCTCGGCCGACATCCGCTGCCGCTGCAGGTCGGACAGGTTTTCGTACGCGGCCATGTACCTGAGCCCCTCCTCCGGGAACTCGATCTCCTTCGCCTTTCCGACCACGTACCGGAGGTGGAAGGCCATCATCGAATCGATGAACGTAGACAGCGGCGAGCCGTCCTTCACCAGCGCCTCGTACTCCGCCAGCGCCGCCTCATGCCGGCCAAGGCGCGCGAGCGCCCGCGCGTACCCGTCCCGCGCCGCCTGCCGCTCGGCCACGTCTTTCGCGCCGGCCAGCGCCTTCTGGTACGCCCCGGCCGCGGCGTCGTAATCCGCCTGATCGAACAGCAGGCCGGCCATCTCCAAGTCGAGCCTCCGGCGTTCGTCGGCGTCCGAGGCCGTCTTGCGAAGTTCCTCCAGCGTCGCGACGGCCCGGGCCAGGTCGCCTTGCCCGCGGTATATGTCGAGCACGAGCCGGGTCGCCTCGCGCCGCCGCTCGCTCTTCGGGTATCGCGCCAGCAACAGCGAGCAGTTCTCCAGCGCCTGTTCGAGAAGGCCGTCGCGCTTGTACGCAGCCGCGAGCCGGAAATACGCCTTCTCCGCGTACTCCGGGTTCACGTTCTCGACCCGGCACGCCAGCCCGTGCGGCTTCAGCGCCTCGGCCAGCAGGTCCAACCCGCTCACGCCCTTGAACGCCGGCTTGTCGACCTTGATCGCGCCCGCCGTCACCTTCGCGTCCACGCGCACCGACACGTGCGTGTTAACCTGAACGAAGTCGGCGAACTGCCCGAGCGTGAGGTCCTTCAACTCGCCCGCGAGCGGCTCCGACAACGCGAACTGCGATTCGTACGACAGCCGCTTCTTCAGCGCCGCCGGGTCGATGGCCGCCCCGGCGTCGGCGGGATCGGCGTTGACGATGACCAGCCGCTCCTCGGCGGCCCGGGCGTAGAAGTTCACCGCCTCGCGGAACTTCTTCTCCTGCTCCAGCGCGTACCCGACCCAGAAGCACGCCTGCTGGTGCGTCTCGTTTTCCGGGTTGTCGAACAACTTGAGGTACGTCCGCAGCACCTGCTTCATGCGGGCGTAGTCGCGCTGGTTGTAAAAGTTGATTGCGACGGCGAACAGCGCCTTCTCAGCCGTCCGCCCCGTCGGGTCGATCTTCCTCGCCTCGTTGAACGCCCGATTGCCCAGCTCGTAATACCGCGCCGCCAAATCGCGGGAAACGACGCGGAAGCGCAGGTCCGCCTTGGCCAGCGCCGCCGACAGCACCGCCGCACACGGCGCATCCGCCCCGGCGTTTAGGCCCGCGGCCGTGACATCCCGCTCGCGCAACTCGACGCCCAGCTTGGCCTGCTTGTCGACCGTGTCGGCCCAGGCAATGTGGACGCCAGCCAAGATTTCGATGCGGGCCAGCACGTCGTACAGCAGGACGCCGGTCTCCGTACGACTCTTGCCCGCGCCGGCGGTCTGGTGGATCGCCCGCCAGGCCCCGTACTGGCGCCCGAGTGCCGCGAGCCGCGCGGCCTCCTGCCGGGCGTCGTAGATCTCAATCGCGCCGGCGGCGGGTTCGTCCCCGGAAGCCTTCGGCCGCTGGATCGTCGGCGGCGAGTCCGCCAGCCCGATGTCCGGCGCGACGCGGTGCAGCTTGAAGTCCAGCACGAGCGCCAGCGCGGCTTCGGCGGTGTACCGGCCGTCCTTGAGCGTCAGTCGCCGCTCGTCCAGGTACGCCGCGATGGTCTCTCGCCCCTTGGCGGTCGGCGAGACGAACGCGATCTCCGACGCGGTCGAGATCGCGACCAGCGCCTCGCGGGGGGTCACACCCTGCCCGCCGCGCGGCCAGCGGATCTCGACCTCGCGCGTGAAGCGCGGGTCCCCGCGCACGGCCGGGTCGATCGCGTCGCCCAGCGATACCGCCGACTCCCGCGGCGACAGGAGCACGCCGTAGTCGCGCTGGGCCCCCTTCTGCTGCGCGTCGTACGCCGCCCGGCTGTAGAGCGTGCCCGCGGCGTACCAGAGCTTCACCGCGTCGTCCGCCGCCAGGTCCCGCCCGCGCCGCGCCGCGCCGGCGTACTGGGCCGCGGCCTCCACCAGCCGGCCCTTGGCCTGATAGAACCCCGCCAGTTCCAGCGTGAGCCGGGCGAAGCGGGCGTCGTTCCCGTAATCCGCCTCCAACTCCGCCATCCGCCGCTCGGCCTGCTCCTGCGACGCCTTGTCATCCGACTTGAACATCGCCTCGAGCAGCGCCAGCTCGATCCCCTTCACCAACTCGAGTTGCTTCGGGTCGACCGCCTGTTGGGCCTCTTTCAGCCACGCCACGGCACGTCCCGCCGACGGCGCCTTCACGTACGTCGCGCCCACCGCCTCAAGCTCCCTGGACGGGTTGAGGCTCGCCAGCTCCGCCAGCGCCCGCTGGTACAGCATCTCGCACCGGAGCCCGCGCCAACTCGCCTCGGTCATGCCGGCGCCCTTGTACACCTTGGCATCCAGGAGCGGGTCGGCCGCCGCGCCGACGCCCGAATAGTTCGGCCCGCGCGTGACCTTTTTCGTCTTCTCGTCGACCGCCGCCTTCGCGTGCACGCGGACGATCTGCGCCAGCGCCTGGGCGGCCTCCGACGTGCCGGGCCTTTCGCGGGCGACGCGCTCCCAGCCCCTGAGCATCTCCTCGGCGCCTGCCGCGGCGCCGACGTCGATCCCCTTCTGCGCCAGCGCCGTCACCTTCGCCCGGGCCTCCTTCGCCTGGGGCGTGAGCGGGTATTGCTGGACCAATTGGGCCAGCAGCTCGGCGCCGCGTTTGGTGAGCTCGGCGGACTTGGCCGTGTCCGGCTCGCGCTCACCGCGCTCCACGTAGATCGAGCCCGACCCGAGCAGCGCCGCCGGCGCGTGGTCGGGCGAGGCGATCGCGGCGGCGTACGCGCGGACGGCCTGCTCGTGCAGGCCCTTGTCGCGGTACAAATCGCCCAGCGTGCCCTGTGCCTGCGCGTATCCCCGGGCCTTCGAATCAACCTGCTTGAGCCACTCCTCGGCCTTGCCGGCGTTTCCGTTCGCCCGCGTCTTCTCGGCCATCCCGAGCATCAGGTACACGTCCGACTTCAACGGCCCCTCGGGCACCGACGCGAGAAAGTTCCGGTCGGTCAAATGGGCGACGCAGGCGGCATGATCACCCACCTCGTACGCCCCGCGCGCCAGCAACAGACGGGCGCGGGCCCTCAGTTCGGCGTCGTACCGCACGTTCTCGAGCCACTTGGTCGCCTCGCCGTGCTGCCGCTTGTTCAGGAAGATCGCGCCCAGTTGCAACGCCGCGTTGTCGTGCGTCCGCTCGAGCCCCGGCGGGACCGGCTGCCGGTCCTTCTCCAGGTCCGCGATCATCCGCCGGTGGGTGGTCACGATCCGCTGGTACAGCCCGACGGCCTTTTCTTCCTGCCCGACCGACTTGTAGAAGTCGCACAGGATCTCGTCCGCCTCCATCGCGGCGGCGGTGCCGTACTGCCTGGAGTTGGCGACGACGCGCTCGCGCAGCGCGACGATCTCGGTCTCCCCGGCTTTTCCCTTGTCGATCGCCAGTCGCATCTTGAACGTCAGGAGCACGCCGAGCCGCGAATCCCCCGGATAAGCGGCGGCGAACGCGTCGATCCGTTCGGCGGCCGAGTTCTTCTCCCCCAGGCGGTACGCCACGCACGCCAGGCGGTAATCGGCGACGAGTTTGTCCGCCGGGTCGCCGGCGGCGCGGGCGGCCTTGGAAAAGCTGGCCCGCGCGGGCTCGTACTCCTTCAGCAGGTAATGACACTCCCCGAGCATCAGGTTCGGCTTGACCGCGTCGGCGTCCGCCTTCCCCTTCAGGTCGGCCGTCAGCACCTTGATCGCGTCATTGTACTGCCGGCCCTTCATCAACTCGGCGGCGCGGGCGAGCGCGTTGGAATCAACAGGTTGCGCGAAAGCGTTTCCCGCGAGCGAAAGCAAAACGACCGCGAACACAGTTCCCAGCGCGCCGAGCCGCTCGCACCTTCGCCCCACTTCCCAACCAACAAACGTCCCCCCGCCGCGGTTTGCACCGGAGACTGCCAATCGCGGTTGCGCGGGTGCGTTGTGCATTCGATCCTTCGCACGCGGTACGGCGGCTCCCGTGCGGGACGCCGCGTCGACCCCCTGATCCGTCCGATGCAGCGCTTACCGTCGCGCGCGCGGCCCGTTGAGGACAAACGCCGCGCCCGGACGAGTTCTCACGTTCGGGGCCCGCGCTCGCCGGCCAGTTCCGACACGAGCGACGCGAGCACGCCGGTCAACGCGGCCAGCGCGACCTTCGTCTCGCGCGCAAGGCGAATCAGGTCGCGCACCGACGACGGGTGACGAAGAATCCGGCCCGCGAGCGCCAGCGGGCGCGGGCGGCCGAGGTCGTCGGTGATCGAAGGGAGCCACGCAGGGAGCGCGCGGTGCGCGTCGTCCAGGATGACGCGCAGCGAGAGGAACGGAACACGGGCCGCCGCGGCACGGACGGCATCGGCTTCCATGTCGACCGCGGCGGCGCCGGTCGAGGCGAAGAGGGCGGCCTTCTCAAGGGGTGTCGCGACGATGCGGGCAGCGGTGTGAACGCGCGCGAGGACAGCGCGTGGCATGGGTACGGCGTCAGCCATACCCGTGGTCGGCGCCGACTCGCGCTCGCCGCGCTCCCCTTCGGGCGGCGCTGCGCTTGCCCCGCGGGTCGCGGCTAAACGGGGGTCGTCGGATTCGAGGATGACCGTTCCGGTTCCCAAGGACGGGTCGAGCCCGCCCGCCACGCCCGCCAGGATGACGTGCGACCCGGGGGGAAACGGCCGCGGCAAGCGCGATGCACCCAAGCCGATCGTGAGAAGGGCCACCGAGTTATCGGACGCGCGCCAGGCCAACGGGCCCTCCCGGCGCAGTGCGAGTTCCCGCGCAATCGCGCGCGATTCGATCTGCAGTGCCGCGAGAATCAGGACGGGCGGTCGCACGGGGCGGGCAGTTTACGCGATCTCGCTAGTGGCGCGCGAGGCTTGGTCACTTCAGTGACCGAGTCCCCCGCCACGCAAACGACCGTCCTGCGGCTTTTCCAATGGCTTCGAAGTGACGTTGCGACTATTCTTTGGGCGCGGACGCGCGTCGGAGCAGCGCCGCTACACAGGAACACTAGCCGCTAAAGCGGCTAGCCCGTCTGGAAAGGTTTCATGGGCGTTCCGATCTCGCAGATGTGGACGGTCGCGACGTACGTGCTGAAGCAGAAGCTTCGCCGGCGCAAGCGCTACCCGCTCGTGCTCATGCTCGAGCCGCTCTTCCGGTGCAACCTCGCCTGCGCGGGGTGCGGGAAGATCCAGTACCCCGCCCACGTCCTCAAGAAAAACCTATCGCCCGAGCAGTGCTTCAAGGCCGTCGACGAGTGCGGCGCGCCGATCGTCTCCATCCCCGGCGGCGAGCCCCTGCTCCACCCGCAGATCGACCAGATCGTCGAAGGCCTCGTCGCCCGCAGGAAGTACGTCTACCTCTGCACCAACGCCCTGCTGCTCAAGGAGAAGATCGGCCTGTTCAAGCCGACGAAGTACCTCACGTTCAGCGTGCACATGGACGGCCAGCGCGACCACCACGACTTCGCCGTCTGCCGGGAGGGCGGGTACGACATCGCGGTCGACGGGATCAGGGAGGCCGTCGCCCGCGGCTTCCGCGTGACGACCAACACGACGCTGTTCGACGGCGCCGACCCCGAGAGCGTGCGTGGCTTCTTCGACGAGATGATGGGCCTGGGCGTCGAGGGGATGATGCTCTCGCCCGGCTACAGCTACGACAAGGCCCCCGACCAGCAGCACTTCCTCGGCAAGGGCCGGACGAAGCGGCTGTTTTCGTCCATCCTCTCCAATCGCAAAAAGAGCTGGGTCTTCAACCAGAGCCCGTTATTCCTCGAGTTCCTGATGGGCAAGCGGGAGTACGCCTGCACGCCCTGGGGCATGCCGACGTACAACATCTTCGGATGGCAGAAGCCCTGCTACCTGCTCCAGGACGGCTACGCCGAGACGTTCGCCGAGCTGATGGAGAGCACCCGCTGGAGCCGCTACGGCACCGAGAGCGGCAACCCCAAGTGCGCCAACTGCATGGTGCACAGCGGGTACGAGGCGACCGCCGTCGACCACACGTTCAGCGGCGTCGGCGGCCTGCTGGCGACGGTCAAGGCGATGCTGTTCAAGAAGAATAAGCGGAAGGCGGGGGCGGACATCGACGTTTCGCCTCAGCCCAAACCGGCGCTCGTGCAGCTCCATGTGCGGGCCGAGCGCAAGAGCGAAGTCGTGCACTCGTAGCATCCCGAATCACCCCGATTCCGTTTACCCGTCGCGCCACGCGACGTTTCCCCGTGTCCACACCCCCTTCTCATCCCACCGAAGCCGAGCTCGCCCCCGCCGCCGCGCGCGAGGAACTCGAAGGCTGGATCCCCGCGCTCGCGACCGACGCCGAGACCCGCACCGCCCTCGAAAAGGCCTTCGACTACCGCGGCGACGTGACGATCACGCTCAAGACCGGCGAGACGGTCGAGGGCTACATCTTCGACCGCGACAGCGAGGGGGCGACGCTCGCGCGGTGTTACGTCCGCCTGTTCCCGAAGTCCGCCGACGAGAAACGGACGATCGCCTACGACCAGATTGCCGCCCTCGCCTTCACCGGTCGCGACACCGCCGCCGGCAAGAGTTGGGAGACGTGGGTCAGGAAGTACGCCGAGAAGAAGGCCGCGGGGGAGACGGACATCCGCATTGATCCGGACAAGCTGGATTGACCCCAGTTAGCTGCGACGCATCGCGTTGCTGACGCGCGGTTGGCGCGCGCCCCGTTGATCAAACCCACTTTTGAGATCGAGCGCGTCAGCAGGTCGTTGACCTGCAGCTAACTGCGCCCCCGCATCTTGCCCGCAAATCGCGCTGTGCTAACCTCGCCCGGTCCATGCCGAGCATTCACCCCACCGCCGTCGTCGGGCCCGACGTCCAACTCGCCGACGACGTCTCCGTCGGCCCGTACGCGATCATCGAGGGCAAGGTCACGATCGGCCCCGGCACGCGCGTGCTGCCGCACACCGTCATCAACGGCACAACCGTCATCGGCGCCCGCTGCACGCTCGGCCCCGCGGCTTACGTCGGCATGGACCCCCAACACCTGGGCTACAAGGGCGAGGAAACCTGGCTCGTCGTCGGCGACGACGTCGTGGTCCGCGAGACGGGCACGCTCCACCGCTCCATGAAGCCCGGCATCGAGAACGCGACGCGCCTGGGCAACAAGGTGTACGTCATGGCCAACGCCCACGTCGGCCACGACTGCCGCGTCGCCGATTCGGTCATCCTCGCCCACGGCTCCATGCTCGGCGGGCACGTCGAGATCGGCGAGAAGGCCTTCCTCGGCGGGGGCGGCGGCATCCACCAGTTCTGCCGCGTCGGCCGGCTCGCGATCGTCCGCGGCAACGATTCGACCATCAAGGACGTCCCGCCGTTCGCCGCCTACTCGTACTCGGGCCTCAAGGGCTACAACGCGATCGGCGTCCGCCGCAGCGGAATGCCGCGCGAGTCGGTACAGGCGATCCGCAAGGCGTACACGATCCTGCACGCGCACCGGAACACGGCGATCGCGGTGGCCGAGATCGAGCGGGACGTCCCGCCGGCGCCGGAGGTCGGCGAGATCCTCTCGTTCATCAAATCGAGCAAGCGCGGGATCGCCCTGAGCGTGCGATCGCTCTACAGCGCGATGGCGGCGGGGGACGACGGGGATGGCGACGAGTAACCCGCGCCGGCCGGCGCCCGACGGTTTCGAGGGCGCTTCGATCGTCGGACCGGCTCCCATATAGCCCGCCACTTGTGGCGGAAAAATGTTCGATCTTCGAGGCACGAGATTTCGCGAGAATCGCCCCGACGTCTGCCGCGCTCCCCCGCCACAAGTGGCGGGCGATATGAAGCGCGGTGCCGCGCACCACGGGCATTGAGCCGTAACGTATGCGGCTCGTGACG
>DATHXE010000363.1:0-7617 GCA_035459845.1 Tepidisphaeraceae bacterium
TCGCCCAGCCCGCGAGCTCCCGCAGCCGCGCCGCGCAATGCCCCGGACCCGGAACTCTCCCCGATGCCCAAACCGCTCACACTCGCCGCCCTCCTCGCATCCCTCCTCCTCATCCCAACGACCCGCGCCGCCGACGCCCCGGCCGACTGGCCGCCTACGCGCCAGAAGGAATCCACCTTCACCGACCGCAAGCTCGAGACGTTCACCCACGGCGTCCGGCCGGCGTGGGGCTACGCCGCCCCGCAGCGCGACACGTTCCTCGTCCTTCATCCCGTCGCCGATGCGTCCGCGCCGCGGCCGGAGGCAGGGGGGGCGCGGGCAGGGGGGGGCGACGCGGCGAAGCCGAAAACCAAGCCCCCGCTCTACGTCGTCCTGCACTCGGCCGGGCACGACGTGCACTCGTGCCTCGCCTGCACGACCAAGGTCGGCAACCACGACATCTACCACGCGCCGCCCGGGTTCGTCGCGCTCTACCTCGACTGCCGGGCCAACAAGGGGGACTGGTGGTGGGGGGCCGAGAAGTTCAAGGGCCCGGACCTGAGCCCGGTCGACCGGCGCGTCATGGACACGGTGCGGTGGACGATCGCGGCGTACGACGTCGACCCCGACCGCGTCTACCTGTGCGGCAACTCGATGGGCGGCAGCGGCGCGCTCGGCATCGGCCTGCGGCACGGCGACGTCTTCGCCGCGATCAAGGCCAACGTCCCCGCCCGCGTCGAGCACGTCAGCATGCGCATGTCGTTTCCCGCGCCCGAAGTTCCCGCGGGCACGAACCTGCCCGACCCGCCGATCTGCGTCGACTACTCCGCCCCGAACGATTCGTGGTCGAAGGGCCACGACGGGTTCGTCGCCGCGATGCGCGAGCGGCGGTACGCGCTGCTCATGTACTGGGGAAATTTCGGCCACGCGAACAACCACGCCCAGATCGAGAAGATCAACGATTTGATCAACTCGTTCGACTGGCTGAGCGTGAAGCGCAACGAGGCCTACCCCGTCTTCACCGCCGCGTCGACGGACGATGCGCTCCCCTGGCCGGCCGACTTGAAGAGCACCAAGCCCGGCCAGATCAACGCGTTCTTCCGCTGGCGCGTGCTGGCGGACACGGCGGACAAGGCCGAGCTCTCCCTCTTCCTCACCACGCCGGCCGAGATGAAGACGACCAAGTTCACGCTCCCGACCGAGGCGACGGCGGACGTCACGCTCCGCCGGCTGCAGGGCCTGCGTTTGACGCCCGGCGACGCGGTGCGGTGGAGCTGGGGGGAGCAGAGCGGCGAGGTGAAGGCCGACGCCGCCGGACTGGTGACGATCCCCAAGCTGAAGATCACGGCCGCGCCGGCGACGCTGACAGTGTCCAAGGTCGCGGCGGCGGCCAAATGAGCCCGCACGGAATTCCCGCGTAGGGCACGCCCAGGGCACGCTTCGGCGTGCGGAACGAACGCCGAGGTGCGCCGATCCGCGGCGCTCGAAGTTCACGCTTCAGCGTGCATGGGGGGGAGCGAACGAACGGATGCGCCACAGAGACACAGAGACACGGAGACACGGAGACACAGAGACACAGAGACACAGAGACACGGAGGGCACAAGAGGAGAAAGATCGCCTTGCCTTCTCTGCGCCTCTGTGCCCTCTGTGGCTGTTCCCGCCTTCTGACTTCTGACTTCTGACGACTCGCCTAATTCCCCTGGAACAGCCACTTCCCGCCTTCCTTGACGAGGTAGAAGCTCGTCGCCTTCCGCTTCTTCGGGACGCTGCACTTGACCTTGGCGGTGTCGCCCTGGAGCTCGGCCTCGCCGACCGTGAACCCGCCCTTGAGGGTCTGGTTGAGTTGCTTGAGCCGCTCCTCGGTCGTCTTCTCCTTCCCCTTGGCCGAGAGCAGCGCCGTGGCGGCGGGGTAGTCGCCCTTCTCGACGGCGGTGAAGAACGCGGTCATGACGGCGGCCGGCGAGTCGGCGTCGGCAGCGTCGGCGGCGACGACGGTGCCGCGCGCCCCCAGCAAGATGGCCATCGCCACGAACGCCGCCATCGATGCCATCGTGATGCGTCGGTCGAACATGTTTGCTCCTGAGATGTGAGGGGGGGGATGGGTTTACGGGCGCCGGGCCGCCGGGCCGCCGCAGTGAATCATAACGCCGTCACTCCGGACGCGACAACGGGATTTCCGGACGGGACCTCGGGTCTTCTCGTCTGCCACCAGTGGGGCAGCCATTCTTTGTCTGTCCAAGGGGGGGGCGGGAGAGTGGGGGCATTCTTACCCCCCGAGCCCGCTCGTCTTTCACACGCCGCCGCGCCGTCCGACGCCGAAGGTTCATGAGATAGGACTGACGTGCGCAACGCCGGCGGCCGCCCCCGCCGCCCCCCCTTGGCGGGAAGCCCGGCCGGGTATTCGAGCGCGCCGCCCCGGCGTGCGGCGGGGTCGTTCCGGTGGGCGATGGACGGGCCGCGCGGAATGACACCCGACACCCGACCCTTTATCTGCTTCTTCCGCTCCTGCTCCGACTCACGTCTCACATCGCCGCCACACCCACGCGAAGCTGATCGGCACGTCCCGGTAGGCCGCCCAGCTCGGCTTGGTCTCCACCCAGCGGTCGTCGACGACCTGCTCGCGCAGTTCGGCGAGTTGCCAGCCCGCCGCCAGCGCCGCCCGCGCGTGGTCGGACAACAGGTGCACGTGCGTCTCGACGGCCACCGGCTCGCCGCCGACGGCCCGGAAGTGGGTGGGCATCCCCGTCGCCATGATGAAGAACGGGTGGAATCCGACCAGCACGTACGCCGCGCCCGGCCGGGCGAGCCGCGCCGCTTCCGCGTACAAGGGGGCGAGCTCCGCGAGGTGCTCGTCGACGAGGCACGTCGTGACCAGGTCGTAACCGGCCGCCGGCAGCCCGGTGGCGCGGACGTCCCCCGGGCGCAGGGACGCGAACACGCCCCGGTGGCGGGCGCGGTCCAGCATCTCGGGCGTGGCGTCGACGCCGTCGATCTGCCGCACGCCCTTGCCGGCCAGCCATGCGGCGGTGCGCCCCGTCCCGCAACCGAGGTCCGCGCAGCGCCCGACGGCGCCCCAGGTGACGCTGCGGATCTCATCGAGCAACCACAGGTCCATGTCGCGCTTGACGGTGTCCTCGTAGGTCGCGGCCCACTGGGCGTACCCCTCGCGCGCCGACACCGTGCGGTAGTTGCGTCGGTCGAATGTGGCGAAATGCGGCATACGAGAATGGTCCTGCCTTCGCCGGCCAACGACCCTTCGTCGCCGCGCCGACCGAATCACGTCCCGGGCGGGCGCGCCCGGGCCGCGCGGCGCGCGAGCCGTTATACCCGCGGGGGTCGCGGCGGTTCCAGCGGGAACGACGGCGGGAGGGTGCGGCGGGGAAGGGGGGGGCGTTCCGGCCCCCCTGGAAGATGGACGGGCCGTGCGCGAGGCGGCCCGGACGGGATGCCCCTCTACGGCTCGGTCGTCGATCTCGGGACGCGCTCCAGGATGGCGGCGATCGCCGGCCATCGACATCCCGCCTTCGAGCTCTCGGTCGGATCACCCGGCTCGGGCGGAACTTCGCCGATGAAATGGAGCCGCCCTCGTTCGAAACCGTCATCCCTGAAGCACCAGCAGATCAATCGGGCGCCGCCCCACTGCCCGAAGTGGAGCCGCAGCCACTCGCGCCTGCGGAACATCGACAGCGGGGGCGGCTCCTGAGACCGATGGTTCAGGAATGCGACGAGGTCGAGCGCCACCTCCGATCCGCCCTTTCCGCGAACCGTCATCTCGCCCAATTTCATGAGGGCGTGATGGACCCCTCCGACGGCGAGGCTGTAGCACCGGCGGTCGCCGCTTTCGAGTTCGTCGGGGCGTGATGGTGCCATACGCAATGACTCGGCCCCGCACCGCCGGGCGCAGCCCGTCCGGGGTCCTCTGCCGGAACGGATCCCGTCCCCTTGTCCACTCCCCGTCCCCTTGTCCACTCCCGTCCCCTTGTCCACTCCTCGGCGCTAATCGAATGGAACCTCTTTCGCCTCCCTCGTGAACTTGTCGACTCGAATGACAACGTCGAACGAACCGGTGTCGATCGGCGGTAGGGACGAGACGAATACGACACTGTAAAGCCCGGATGCGCGTTCGCGCTGCTCCTGCGGCAGTGCCTCGCCATGCTCGCGCTCGAACTGGGCCGCTGCTGCGGCACCATCTGTCACCCGCACTTCGCCAGTGAAGGAGTTGTAGCGCGGGTTGGAGGCCCGGGTGCTGTCGAACAGCGCACGGGCGATGCGTAGAGCGTCCTCCGGGGTCACAGCGTCCTCCGCCGCATAACTACCCTTCATCGTCGCGCCGATCGAATCACGTCCCGGGCGGGCACCCGGGCCGCGCGGCGCGTGAGCCGTTATACCCGCGGGGGTCGCGGCGGTTCCAGCGAAAATGACGGCGCTTCGTGCGCCGCCGGCCCCGGCCAGAAGAGCGCCGGCACGTTCGCGCCTCGCGGTCTTCCGGGGGGGAGAGCCCTTCATCGCCGGGCGCAGCCCGTCCGGGGTTCGCGCGGGTTCGCGCCGGCGGCGGGTCATCCGCCTTCGTGCTCCCGCCCCGCGATCCAGTTCCACGGGCTGTCCGACAAATCCGCCCACGTCACGCCGAATTTCAAATCCGCCTTCGGCCCGATGACCGGCTCGGCCGCGCGAAACTCGTAGCGACATTCGACGCAGCGGGGCAAACTCGGGTCGGCATCGGACCGTTTTGATAGGTCTTCCGCGTCCAGGTAGACCGTGTAGACCTCGTAATCGATCAGGTAGACGCGGCCGCAGGACGGGCACTTGAACAACGTGAAACCCTCGTCGCCGAGGTTGCGGCCGCCGCGCCGGAAGACCTCCTCGTAGTCGATGGCGGTCTCGGGGACGAGGTCGGTGGAGGGGGGGCCTTCGCGCAGGAATCCGGCGCGCTTCAATTCGGCGTGCCAACGTTCCCGGTGCTTCGCGCAGACCGCGCCCGACCACTCGACATACGCTTCGTAGTCGGCGGGGATGTGTTTGTCCCACCGCTTCGGCTCCCGACGAACCGGATAGGTTTCGGGCGGACCGTCGAACGCCGGATCGAACGTGAACGCGAGGTGCGCATACCGCGCCCGACCTCTCAGCGATTCGACCGGCACCGTCCGCACCGCCTCGATGAGATCCCGGTATTCCTCGGGCGAAAGCTCGAAGGGTTCCCAGGTCGCGCCCGGGCTCATTCCACCCTGCGATCCCCCGCGACGAAGCTCGAGATTGAGAAGGTGGATCGGGGGAAAAACGCCACACGCCCCGAAATAGGGAACGTCGTAAACGAACGCCAGCAGCGAGTTCTCCATCGGCACCGGCTGGTGCCAAGGGCCGGGATGTCGAACGTAGCGCACGGTCCGCAGCTTCCGTTCCGCATCGGTGATCGGCGTCGCCTGCGACATGTCGCGACCCGTTATATCCGCGGGGGCCCTTCCGTTCGAGCGAAGTGGAAGGCCGGCCGAGCAAGGCGGCGGTTTGCTCGATCGAAGTCGGAGTTCGGCCGAGCAGAATCGGAGTTTGCTCGATAGAAGTCGGAGTTTGGTCGAGCAAAGTCGGAGTTTGGTCGAGCAAACCCAAAGTTTGATCGGGCAAACTCGAAGTTCGATCGAGCAAACCCGGAGTTTGATCGAGCAAACAGCACGGGGGCGTACGAGGGGTCGGGCGCGACGCTGGTCGTGTCGGGTGAGAACGGCGTGGTGTCGGCGGCGGAGGACGTGCCGTAGCAGAAAAACGAATCGGCCACAGATCCTCACGGATGGCCACAGATGAACGCGCAATTCATCTGTGCCCATCTGTGAGCATCGGTGGCTGATTCTCTTTCCTCTCTGTGGCTCTGTGTGCTCTGTGGCGATTGCCGCCTACCATTCTCCATGGCCGACCTCACCGACTCCCGCGTCGAGCGTGATTCCATGGGCGAGATGCGCGTCCCCGCCGGCGCGTACTACGGGGCGTCGACGGCGCGGGCGGTCGAGAACTTCCCGATCTCCGGGCTGCGGCTGCCGCGGCGGTTCGTGGCGGCCGTGGGGCTGATCAAATGGGCGGCGGCGGAGGTGAACAAGACGCTCGGGCTGCTCGACCACCGCCGCGCGGAGCTGTTGCAGCGGGCGGCGCAGGAGGTGATTGATGGGAAGCTGGATGATGGGTTCGTCGTCGACGTCTTCCAGACGGGCAGCGGCACCAGCACGAACATGAACGCGAACGAGGTCATCGCCAGCCGGGCGAACGAGATCGCCACGGGGACGCGCGGCGGGAAGGAGCCGGTCCATCCCAACGACCACGTCAACATGCAGCAGTCGAGCAACGACGTCATTCCGACGGCGATCCACGTCGCCGCGGCGGCGGGGCTGCGGGACGACCTCGTGCCGGCGTTCATTCATCTCGCCGAGGCGCTGGAAGCGAAGGCCGCGGCGTTCGACGACGTCGTGAAGATTGGCCGGACGCACTTGCAGGATGCGACGCCGATCCGCGTCGGGCAGGAGCTGTCGGGTTACGCCGCCCAGGCGCGCCTCAGCGCGCTGCGGGCGAACAAGGCGGTCAACGCGCTGCGCGAACTGCCGCTGGGCGGGACGGCCGTGGGCACGGGGATCAACTCGCACCCGGCGTACGCCGCCCTGGCGATCGCGGCGATCGCCCACAAGACGGGGCTGGACTTCGTCGAGGCCCAGAACCACTTCGAGGCCCAGGCCGCCAAGGACGCGGTCGTCGAGACGTCCGGCCAGCTCCGCACGATCGCCCTGTCGCTGGCCAAGATCGCCAACGACATTAGATGGCTCGCCAGCGGCCCGCGCTGCGGCCTGGGCGAGCTGTCGATCCCGGCCACGCAGCCGGGCAGCTCGATCATGCCCGGCAAGGTCAACCCGGTCATGAGCGAGATGGCGTTGCAGGTGTGCGCGCAGGTGATCGGCAACGACGCCGCCGTCGGGGTGGCGGGGTCGCCGCTCGGGAGCACGTTCGAGCTCAACGTCATGATGCCGGTGATGGCGTACAACGTGCTCCAGTCGATCGAGCTGCTCAGCCGCGCGGCAAGAGTCTTCGCCGACCGCTGCGTCGCCGGCCTGGAGGTGAACGAGGAACGCTGCGAGAGCCTGGTCGAGCAGTCGCTGGCGATGTGCACGAGCCTCGCCCCGCACATCGGCTACGACGCCGCCGCCGACATCGCCAAGGAGTCGTTCAAGTCGGGGAAGACGGTGCGCGAGGTCGCGCTGGCGCGCGGGGTGATGCCGGCGGCGGAACTCGACAAGGCGCTGGACGCGAAACGCATGACCAGCCCGCAGGCGGACGTGGTCGGGTCGGGCGGGGGGTGAGCGGGCGGGCCCCGGGGCGGGCGAGAGGCCCTTTGAGCCGCGCCGGCTGTTATTGACCCCGTTCGTGGCGAGGGAAACTGCGACACGCGCCAGTCGCGCGATGGTATAATCGTCCGCACCAAGGAGCCCGACGTGACGACGACAGCGTTGATCGCAGAGCCACTCATCACCGAGCGCCTGATTGCCGAGCGGAAAGCCTCGGGCCTCGACGCGCACGACGAGGTCTGGGACGGGGTCTACTTTATGCCGCCGATCGCGAATAATGAGCACCAATCATTTCTGGGTCGAATGGTCGTCGTGTTCGGA
>DATHXE010000364.1:0-8998 GCA_035459845.1 Tepidisphaeraceae bacterium
GATAAACTCTAACCCCCGGCGGCGGGCGCCGTTCTGCCCACGCCAACGGTCTACTGCCCACTACACCACACCATGCGAAACATCCTCGTCACCGGCGCCGCCGGATTCATCGGCTCCAACTTCGTCCGCCTCCTCCTCACGCGCGGCGAGAAGGTCCGCCTGATCGCCTTCGACAAGCTCACCTACGCCGGCAACCTCGCCAACCTTTCCGACCTCCTCGCCAAGTATCCCGACCAGCTCATCTTCGTCCGCGGCGACATCTGCGACCCCCAGCAGGTCGAGGCCATCTACGACGAGCACGGCGTCACCGAGATCGTCCACTTCGCCGCCGAATCCCACGTCGACCGCTCGCTGATCTCCTCCGGACCGTTCGTCCAGACCAACGTCGTCGGCACCCAGGTCCTCCTCGACGTCGCCCGCAAGAAGGCCTGCGAAAAGTTCCTCTACGTCTCCACCGACGAGGTCTACGGCACGCTCCCCGAGGACAAGCCCGAGATCAAGTTCACCGAGGAAACGCCCCTCCAGCCCAACTCGCCCTATAGCGCCTCCAAGGCCGCCGGCGACTGCCTCGTCCGCTCCTACTTCCACTCGTTCCACATGCCGGTCCTCACGACCCGCTGCTCGAACAACTACGGGCCCTACCATTTCCCCGAGAAGCTCATCCCCCTCTTCGTCACCAACCTGATGGAGGGCAAGAAGGTCCCCCTCTACGGCGACGGCCTCAACGTCCGCGACTGGCTCTACGTCGAGGACCACTGCGACGCCATCTGGACCGTCCTCAACAAGGGCCGCTTCGGCGAGGTCTACAACGTCGGCGGCAACAACGAGATCACCAACCGCGTCATCACCGAGACCCTCATCCGCGAGATGGGCCAGAACTGGGACGACGTCGTCACCTACGTCAAAGACCGCCCCGGCCACGACCGCCGCTACGCCATCGACGCCACCAAGATCCAGACGGAGCTCGGCTGGTGGCCCAAACACCAGTTCCCCACCGCCATCAAGACCACCATCCAGTGGTACCGCGACAACCAGGACTGGTGGCGCGCCATCAAGTCCGGCGAGTACATGAAGTACTACGAGTCACAGTACGCGAACCGCTGATCCCGCGCGCCCGGGTGGGGTGCGACTCGCTCGCCATATTCCGATAACCTTTCCGAACCCGCGGACCGCCAATCCGCGGGTTCTGCTCTTTGCCGGGTCCCCATTCTCGTGGCACAATTGCCAACCCGCCGGCCCGTGCCCGGCCGATCTGTAATTGAGCGAAAGGCGTTCCCCCTTGGACCTGTACCGTTCCGTCGTCATCACCGGTGGGGCCGGCATGCTCGCCCACGAGCTCGCCGACGTCTGCCGCGCCCGCGGAGTCCAGCCGCACCTCGTCCGCCGCGCCGAATGCGACATCAGCGACCGCCAGCAGGTCGTCAACCTGTTCCGCACCCACCACCCCTCAATCGTGCTCAACTGCGCGGCCCACACCAAGGTCGATCTGTGCGAGGACGAACCCCAACTCGCCAACGCGATCAATGGGCAGGGCGTCTGTAATTTAGGCGAAATGGCCTTGGAGCACGGCGCCAAGCTCGTGCACTTCAGCACGGACTTCGTCTTCGACGGACATTCTGACCGCCCGTACCGACCCGACGACCGCCCAAACCCACTCTCCGCCTACGGCCTCAGCAAGCGTTTAGGCGAGAAATGCCTTGAACAGCTTCCGCAGTCTACCTGGCTTAACGTCCGAACCGCTTGGCTCTTCGGTCGGCACGGCCATTGCTTTCCCCGCATCATCGTGGAGCGTGCGCGTGCAGGGCACGCATTGAAGGTCGTCAACGATCAGGTCGGATGTCCGACTTACGGCGTAGACCTCGCCCAAGCGGTCTTCAAATTGCTGGATCATGGCGCCGGCGGACACTGGCACCTGACCAATTCGTCGCCGACCAACTGGCACGAATTCGCCCTGGCGATCGTCAATGAGTTCGCGCTCCAGTCGGAAGTGTCGCCGATCACCACGTCTCAGTGGGTGGCGATCAGGCCCAAGCAAGCACGGAGGCCCGCCTATAGCGTCCTGGATCTTGAGCCTTACGCGGCCCTGACCGGCCACCGGATGCGTCACTGGCGTGATGCGCTCCGCGATTATCGGACGGATGTCGAAAAAGGCTCATAGGTGAGAACCTGGGTTGACGATGTTGGTGTGGGCAGGCGATACCGTGTGTGACGAGTGAAGAAACGGTGTGCGTCAAATTGAATCGGGCCACCGCCCGGTTCTCCCTTGACGGTGCGTCCGATGTTCGTGATATAGTGATGGCTGGGATCGGTTTGGAGTCGCGGAGTAAAGCATCCACGTCCAACTCTCCCTCCCAATGAGCGGTGGCCCGCGTGTCGTTGCCCGGATTGGAGTTCGAGCGCAGCGCGGGTAGCCGGAAAGCCTGTGTTTTTCAGGCGGAAACGATTTAGCTCACGTCCGATCGGTCAGGCGTGCGGGCTCGGATGCCAACACGCCCCCGTGGGACGAGGATTCCGCGCCTTCGGCGTGCCAATCGACCATTGCCCTTAACCGGGTCTGGTGCGGTCGGCCGATGTGTGTGAGAGTCCGCGATGGGTGCGCAGTCTGCCCGTGCGTCGGGCAAGCGACGCACCCGACGATTGGGAAGATGTGCCCGGCGGTGGCGTCCTGTTGAAGACGGCCGCCGGGATCGGGACCGGGACGGGTGACCAGACCCGTTTCGCGGCCGGTCGCCGAAAGGCGCCGTGTCGAGATTCGCCGCCGGCTTGTGATGCCGGTCGCGGGCGCCCGAGGGAAGAGACGAAGAACAGTCATGAAAGCAGTCGTACTAGCCGGTGGCCAGGAGTTCGGACAGTGCCCGCTCTCGCGGCAACTGCCCCGCGCGCTCTGGCCCATGGTCGACCGCCCGGTGATCGAGTCCGTGCTCACCGCCCTGCGCGGCGCCGGGATCGGTCAGATGGCGATCAGCGCCAACGGCCGCACTCACACGATCGCCTCCAAGCTCGGGTACAACCCCGCGCCCGACATCACCATCCACTACAGCGAAGACGCCATGCCCCGCGGCGCTGCGGGCTGCATCAAGGACTGCGAGTCCTGGCTCGGCCCCGACGACCGTTTCCTGGTCGTCCAGGGCACCAGCTTGTACCTGGGCGTCGACTGGAACCACCTGATCGCCGAGCACGTCAAGGCCGGCGCCGCCGTCACCGTCGCCGCCACGGTCGACACGACCGCCGCCGGCGACTTCGACCGCCAACTCCAGCTTCAGCCCGCCGGCATCTACGTCTGCGAACCTTCCGTGTTCCCCTTCATCAAGACGAAGGGGTATCAGGACATGAAGGAGCAGCTAATCCCGAAGCTGACGGAAAAGGGCCTGAAGGTCCAGGCCGTCCCGCTCACGGGCAAGGTGCTCAGCGTCCGCAACGAGGAGTGGTACCTCAACGCGATGGTCGCGCTCCTCAACGACCCCGCCGCCCGCAAGCCGCTCGTCGACCACCTCCCCGCCAAGGTCCCGGGCCTCTGGATCCACCCGTCGGCGTACGTGCACCCGCAGGCGCGGGTCATCGGCCCGGCGTACGTCGGCCCCGGCACCAAGATCATGGCCGACGCCGTCGTCATCGGGCCCGCCGTCATCGGCGAAAACTGCGAGATCGGCAGCGACGCGGTCGTCCACGAGTCGATCCTCTGGAACGAGTCGCGCGTCGGCCGCGGCGCCATGGTCGAGCAGGCCGTCGTCGCCGCCAAGGCCGTCGTCGCCCCGGGTGTCGAGGTCCGCGGGTCGATCGTCCTCGACACGGCCCTCTCGTCCGCCGAGCGCACCAGCCTTTCGGGGAGCACCGATCTATCCCCCCAGGAACTCACCGGCGACCGCTGGTGGAAGCGCCTGTGGAAGGGCTGGCGGGCCAAGGCGACCGTCGCCGAATAACCGCTCGTCGGTGGGGGCGGAATCCCGGGCAGGGGGGCGGCGTCATGTCCCGGTCGCGCGCGTCGCCCGGACGTCTGTGTGAGGCGGCTTGCCGGTCAGACTCCGGCGCCCCGAAACCCGAGTGGCAACAAATGCTCCCCAGTGGTAACAAAGGTCTACCGAACTGAGCCGAACGGGCGCTTCGGTTATCGGACCCCCGTCGAGATCCGGGGCGTGTCCGATAAGGAGCGCGAAACACTAAAATGAGGACGAGGACGGACCGGGCTAACAAGTAATACCCCGGTCGGGTCGAAAAGAAGGAAAGGACATCGGTCGGGCCGGTTTGCTGGTGAGTCGCGTCCGATTGTCGCAAGCGCGGGTTTGTCCGTTTACCGGACGGAGGCGCGCGGGCACAGTGTTTCCGGTGGCCGTCGCGGAGCGACGCCGCCGGTAAGCGCATGAGAGGCGCAGTATGAGCAACAATCGGAGCATCCAGAAACTCGGCCAGCGCGAGCGCGGGGCCGTCATGACCAGCCAGGGCCCGGCGGTCATCCAGGTGATCGACATCCCCGGCGCAGGCGCGATGGGCGGGTACGCCGGGGGCGGCATGGGCGGTTCCATGCCCGTCCGAAAAGTGGGCGGCATCAACATCGTCGGGGCGATCCTCCGCCGCTGGTGGCTGGTCGTGCTGGTCACGGCCGTGATCGGCGGGGCGGGGGTCTTCACCGCCAACAACTTCCTCAAGCCGACCTACGTCGTGAAGTCGATCGTCCGGTGGACGGACAAGACGCCCGACGGCTTGATGACGCGCCTCGCCGGGCAGTCGGGCGAAGTCCTGACCAGCCAGCGCATTCCCGTGCTGGCGGCACAGGACCCGGACCTGCAGGCGGCGATGCCGAACCTGGTCCGCGGGCGCGACATGACCGACCCGGCCGTCCAGGTCGACGTCGTCAAGCAGCTCAAGGAGATCGCGGTCGCCGACGTGGATAAAAAGCTCGGCGTGATCTACATCCAGTGCTCGCGCGCCAACGGCGCCGAGGCCGCCGCCATCGCCAACGCGTTCGCCCGCGCCGTCGTCAAGTTCTGCAAGGACGAACTGCACGGCGAGATCACCAGCCTCAAGACCCAGCTCGAAGAGCTCGTCAAGGAGAAACGCACCGTCAAGGCGGCGCTCCTCGGCTCGAAGACCGAGCTGGCGATCCAGCACGGGATCGACCGCATCGACCCGTCGACCGCCAACGCGCTGTCGATGGTCCAGAAGATGACCGACGAGCAGCTGGCGGCCCGCGTCCAGTTCGCCGCCGCCGACGCCAAGCTCCAGCAGATCCAGAACGGCGGGCAACTCCGTGCCGACCAGAAGCTGGCCGCGATCAAGATGTTCGAGGAGGAGAAGGCCAAGGACAACGTCCTGCTGACGTACAACCAGCAGTACGTCGCCGCGATGGCCGACCTCGAGCAGAAGCGGGCGACGATGAAGGAGGAACACCCCGAGGTGCGCCGCCAGCTCGAGCAGGTCAACCGCCTCAAGCAGATGACGCTCAAGCGCGAGGCCGAGATCTCGTCGATCATCAACAACCGGATCGAGGCGCAGTTCAAGCTGATGGACGCCAAGACGGTCGCCGAGGCGCAGGAGAAGGTCGACAACGCCAAGAAGATGCTCGAGTTCTACACGACCGAGCTCGCCAAGCTGGACGAGAAGTCGAAGAAGCTGATCTACGTCAAGGGCCAGATCCAGGCGCTGGACGACCAGATCGCCCTGGTCGGCCGCGACTACGACGTGAGCTACGCCGGCCTCCAGGACATGATCAACCAGGAGCGCCAGTTCCGGCTCAACTCGGGGATCGACGTCGCCGAGCTCGCCCAGACCCCGGACGCCCCCAACGACGACAAGCGCGTCAAGGTGCAGGCCGCCGGCATGGTCGGCGGGCTGTTCCTGGGCATGCTGCTGGCGCTGCTGGTCGACAAGTTCGACCGCCGGCTGCGCGACCCGCGCGACGTCGAGCCGCTGCTCGGCGCACCGCTCCTCGGTACCATCCCCAAGATCAATGAACTCAAGCGCGTGAAGGGCGAGCACGCCCGCAACCTGATCGCCGAGGAGTTCCGCGTCATCCGCACGCAGCTCCTCTTCGGCAACCCCGAATTGCAATACAAGTCGATCGCGATCACCAGCCCCCAACCGGGCGACGGCAAGACGTCCCTGGCCGTCAACCTCGCGATCTCGATCGCCAAGGCCGGCCGCCGCGTCCTCCTGATCGACGGCGACCTCCGCAAGCCCGACATCCACCGCATCTTCAACATCTCCGACTCGCCCGGCTTCGCCGAGGTCATCGCCGGCAGCCACGAGCCGGGCACCGTGATCAAGAAGAGCGACATCGACGGCCTCGAGGTCCTCCCCGCCGGCACCCCGATCATCCGCCCCAGCGAGCTCCTGAGCCGCCCCGAGGTCGCCCGCGTCCTGGCGGCCCTTGGCGAGGTGTACGACCACATCATCCTCGACACCGCCCCGCTCCTGCCCGTCTCCGACACGCACGTGCTCGTCGGCCTGGTCGACGGCGTCATGTGCAGCTTCAGCGCCGAGGTCGAGCGCGACACGGTCACCCTCATCCAGGACATCCTCCGCCGCGGCCACGCCAACGTGATCGGGACCGTCCTCAACCGCGTCAAGTACAAGCAGTCCGGCAGCTACCAGCGCGGCAAGAACGCCTACAGCGCCTACTATTCGACCACCCGCGTCCCCCCGACCGACGGCAGCAAGACCCAGCTCCCGCCCGCGAGCAAGATCGACCCCAGCGTGGCCACGCTGAGCAAGCACTGATCTCGCGCGCGACGAACCCGACGCCCGGCCCAGAAGTAACACACCGACGTGGAAGAAAGCCGTAACAACTTGTCGATCGGCCTGGACGGGACATCGGGCGTGGCGACGGCGGACGCGGACGTCCTCGTCACGGCCGCGCCGGTCACGACGCCGGAGCCCGTGACCGGCGCGCTCTCCGGCGTCGCCGCGGCGCTCGCCCGCGCGTCTACCGTCGACCCCGCGTCGCCCGTTATCGCCGCCGTGCCCGCCAGCGCCCCGCGCGGCGCCCTCCGTTCTCAGCACCAGGCCATCGTCGTCGTCGAACGCCGCATGGGCCGCGCGACGGATGCCAAAGACCAGTCCATGGCCCCCGGCTGGTCCTGGGTCCTGGGCAACGCCCGCATCGGCGAACTCTTCGACCAGCTCTTCGCCGACGCCCACCTCACGTGGTCCTCCATGGTCGTCCCCGAGGAGCACCACGCGACCTTCGCCGGCCTCGGGGCTCCCGTCGCCGCCAACAAGCCCCTGCAGCCGTACGACGGCCGCCTCCACATCACCAAGACCAGCCTGACCGCCTCCCCCGACGACGGCGAGCCCCTCTACCTGATCTTCAACGGCCACCGCTTCCCGATCTGCGACCTGAACACCGCCATCGAGGTCCACCGCCAGAACCGGTGCGACGCCACCCTGATCGACTTCCCGCGCGCCAAGCGCAAGGCCTACGAGGAGAAGTTCCGCCTCGGCGAGGACGGCCGCGTCACGCGCGTCGACCGCTCCTACGGCCGCACCGACGACACCTCCCTCGAGGTCGACCGCGACTGGCCCGTCCTGATCGTCATGGGCGCCGACGCCATGCGCGCCCTCCTCGACGTCTCGCTCCCCCAGCGCATCAACCAGTGGCCCAGCGCCATGCTCCGCGCCGGCCTCCACCTCCGCGGCAGCACGATCCCCGGCCGCAGCTTCAGCCTCCACGACCGCGAGCACCTCTTCGAGCTCAACGAGGCCGTCCTCCGCTCCCACCCCCAGTGGCTCGTCCGCGCCGGCAACCTCGCCGACCAGGGCCAGAAGGTCTGGGTCGGCCGAAACGTCAAGATCGACTCCAGCGCCAACGTGATCGGCCCCGTCGTCATCGGCGACGACGTCGAGATCGGCAAGGACGCCGTCGTCGTCGGCCCCACGACCATCGGCCGCGGCGCCAAGATCGGCGCCGGCATGATCCTCAAGCGCGCCGTCGTCATGCCCCGTACCACGATCGCGTCGGCCACCCTCAAGAACCACACGCTCAGCCACGCGATCGTCCTGGGCGAAGAGCAGCCCAGTGTCCAGGCCATCACCAGCGTGCCGGCCGACCACGAGTCCGACGGCCCCGCCCACACCGTCGCGATCGACCGCCCGATCAAGCTCGAGCGCGTCCTCGAAGCCCAGATGCCGGCGCTCACGGGCCTGAACTTCCGCTGGTTCCGCGCCGCCAAGCGCGCCACCGACGTCGTCGGCGCCCTCGTGGCCCTCACGATCGCCCTCCCGCTCTTCCCGCTGATCATGCTGGCCATCTGGATCAACTCCCCCGGCGGGCCGTTCTTCTACGGCGCCGTCCGCCAGGGCAAGGGCGGCCGCAACTTCCGCTGCTGGAAGTTCCGCACCATGGTCCCCAACGCCGACGAGATCCAGGCCCAGCTCCGCGCCAAGGGCCAGAACCTCGTCGACGGTCCCCAGTTCAAGATGAAGGACGACCCGCGCATCTTCTGGGTCGGCAAGTGGCTCCGTCGCCTCAACCTCGACGAGCTCCCGCAGTTCTGGAACGTGCTCGTCGGCCAGATGTCCATCGTCGGCCCGCGCCCCAGCCCCGAGCGCGAGAACCAGATGTGCCCCGCCTGGCGCGAGGCCCGCCTGTCCGTCCGCCCCGGCATCACCGGCCTCTGGCAGGTCTCCCGCAAGCGCGACCGCGACGAGACCGACTTCCAGGAATGGATCTACTACGACGTGCAATACATCAAGCGCCAGTCGCTCTGGCTCGACTTCAAGATCATGGTCCGCACGATCGTCGTCGCGGCAGGGGGTGGGCAATGACGAAAAGTCAGAAGCCAGACGTCAGAAGTCAGACGCTGTGCGTCGCGTTCGTGCTGCTCGGCGTGTCGCTCGCGTCCGGCTGCGGCGCCAAGGGCGGCGCGACCGCCCAGCAGGGGGATAAAGCCCCCGCCGCCCCGTCCAAAAAGACCGAGAAGAGCGCCGACCTCAACCGCTGGATGCAGCAGGTCGTGATCGACGTCCCCCCCGCCACCTACCGCGTGCAGGCCCCCGACGTCAT
>DATHXE010000365.1:0-12632 GCA_035459845.1 Tepidisphaeraceae bacterium
TCGGTGGATATCGGGCGGCGGTGCTCGTGCACGCCCTGATGAATGCGGCATTCGTCATGCTGGTCGCGCTGAGTTGCAGGCGCGCGGCGGGGGACCGGCCGGGGGCGGTCACGGGCGTCGCGGCGGCGACGGCGGTCGCGACGTTCGTGTCGTTGCCGTACCTGAGCTTTCGCCCGGCGACGCTTGCGATCGTGCTGCTCGCGTTAGTCGCGTACCTGTTGGTGCGGGACAGAGACGCGCGCGCGAAAGCCCGCCGTGCTTGCACGGTGGGTTCCGCGGGCGATCAAACGCGTCGATCGGACACTCGCGCCGTCTGGTTCATCGTGCCGATCACGGCGCTGCTCGCAAACGTCCACCTGTTCGCGTTCCTGGTCCCGGTCTGGACGGGGTGCCTGTGCGTCGGCGCGATAATTGATGGACCGCGACGATCGCGTGATCAACGGATCCGGGGCGGCACTCCGGCCGGAGCCCGCACGCTCTGCCCCGGCGTGGAACGAGTTTCGGCACAGCGCGCGTTTATGCTGTTCCCCTTGACGCTGGTCAGCGCCTGCGCAACCCCCCTGCTCCCCGGCGTCATCCACACCCTCGTCCACTACCAGTTCAACGACCCGATGGTCTCCTCCGGCCTGCTCGCCGAGATGCGACCGTTCTGGGCGGGGCCACTCGGCACCGTGTCCGCCGTGCTCGTCGGCGGGATCGCGGTCCTGCTAATCGCACGGCGACGCGAGCTCTCTTTGACGGACCTCCTGCTGCTCGCGGTGTCGACCGCCCTGCTGTTCTCCAAGGGACGCTACGCCCCGCTCTTCATGCTCGTCGCAACCCCGATGGTCGCGCGGGCGTGGCCGGGCGCGGCGGACCGAGTCCTGGCACGGCGAGCGCTCGGCCCGGCGCTCGCGGGCCTCCTGATACTCGGCGTCGTGCGCGTGATAACGGCGTTCCCCTCAACGGGCGCGATGGACGCTTGGATCAACCGCCACGGCCCCGACGCGCCCGGCTATCCGACCGGGGCGGCGGAGTACGTCGAGAAACACATCGCACCTCGGACCGGCCGAGTCATCAACGTCTTCAATCACGGCGGTTACCTCGGCTGGCGCCTGGGCCCGGCGGGCTTCACCACACTGATGGACGGCCGGACCCAGTGCTTCTCGCGCGACTTCTGGGCCATGCATTACCTGGGCCCGGCGGCGCCAACCGCGCGGACGGTGGCGGACATGGGCGCGGACGTGGCGATCCTGCCCCGCACGGCGACGCGGATTGGATTGGCGGTCGAGGCGGCGGGGTGGCGCATCGCGTTCGAAGACGAGCGGGCACGGGTGTGGGTGCCGCCGGTCGACCGGCTTACCGACGTCGGCGATGAGTAGTAGCCGTCGGCGGCAGCCGTCGGTTGCGCGGTGATCCGGACGGACATCTAGCGGAATGCTCCTCGTGACACGCCGGGCAAGCCCAGCGGCTAAAAGGGGTTGGGGACGGTTTGCGGACCGACTCCCGCACCGTTTGCCCCCACGGGCGTATCACTTACAATACGGGGCTCCCCTCGGTCTCCCGAGCAACATCTGGTTACCCGCCGGTTCACTGGCCCCCGGGCCGGCGGGCTACTTTTGACACGACTGGCTGTCCGCCCTCATGCAGATCCGCAACTTCTCCATCATCGCCCACATCGACCACGGCAAGTCCACCCTGTCCGACCGCCTGCTCATGCGCGCGGGGGCGATCACCGAGCGCGAGTTCCACAGCCAGATGCTGGACGACATGGACCTGGAGCGCGAGCGCGGCATCACGATCAAGGCGTCGGCCGTGACCGTGTTCCACGAGCACAAGAGTGAGAAGTTCCCCGCGGGCGAGCGGTTCATGTTGAACTTCATCGACACGCCGGGGCACGTCGACTTCCACTACGAAGTCCAAAAGGCCCTGCAGGCGTGCGAGGGCGCGATCCTCGTCGTCGACGCGACTCAAGGCGTGCAGGCCCAGACGGTCGCCAACGCGTACGCGGCCATCGAGGCGGGCCTCGAGATCATCCCGGTCATCAACAAGATCGATTTGCCAAGCGCCGACCCGACACGGGTGGCGGAGGAAATCGAGCAGGTGCTGGGCTTCAGCGCCGAAGACGCGATCCTTGTCTCGGCCAAGACCGGCCAGGGCATCGACGAGCTCCTCGCCCGCCTCTGCGACCAGCTCCCACCGCCGCGCGGCCTGCCCAACCTCCCGCCCCGCGCCCTGATCTTCGACTCGCTGTACGACGACTACCGCGGCGTACTCGTCTACGTCCGCGTGATCGACGGCGAGCTCCGCAAGGGCCAGCGCATCCGCCTGATGGGCACCAATAAGCTCTACACGATCTCCGACCTGCACAAGCTCGTCCCCCGCCCCGCCCGCGTCCCCGCCATTGGCACCGGCGAGGTCGGCATCATCGTCGCCGCGATCAAGGACCTGCACGACGTCCGCGTCGGCGACACCGTGACCGACGAGGACAACAAGGCCCCCGAGGCGCTCCCGGGGTACAAGCCGATCCAGCAGATGGTGTTCTGCGACTTCTTCCCGGGCGGGAAGACGCAGTACGAGGAACTGCGCGACGCGATGGACCGCCTGCAGCTCAACGACGCGAGCTTCACGTTCGCTCCCGAGTCGTCCGACGCGCTGGGCTTCGGCTTCCGGTGCGGGTTCCTCGGGCTGCTGCACATGGAGATCATCCAGGAGCGGCTGGAGCGCGAGTTCAACATCGAGGTCGTGCAGACGGCCCCGACCGTCACGTACGAAGTGGCGATGACGGACGGCAGCACGTTCCGCATCGACGCGCCCAGTGACCTGCCCAACCCGACCAGCATCAGCGAGATCCGCGAGCCGTTCATCGAGATGAATTTGATCTTGCCCGCCGACAACGTCGGCGCGTTGATGAAGCTCTGCGAGGACCGCCGGGGCGTCTACAAGAAGACCGAGTACATCGGCGCCGCGCGCGTCATCCTGCAGTACGAGCTCCCGCTGGCCGAGGTCATCTACGACTTCTACGACAAGCTCAAGAGCGCCACGAAGGGCTACGGCACGATGGACTACGACGTGATCGGGTTTCGCCCCGGCGACCTGGTCCGCATGGACATCCTGGTCAACGCCGACCGCGTCGACGCGCTGGCCCTGATCGTCCACCGCAGCAAGGCCGAGAGCCGCGGCCGCAAGCTGCTGGTCCGGTTGAAGGAGGAGATCGACAAGCACCTGTTCGAGATCCCCCTGCAGGCCGCGATCGGCGGGAAAATCATCGCCCGGGAGACGATCAAGTCGGTCGGCAAGAACGTCACCGCCAAGTGCTACGGCGGCGACGTGACCCGAAAGCGCAAGCTGCTCGAGAAGCAAAAGGAAGGCAAGAAGCGCATGAAGCGGGTGGGGTCGGTGGATATTCCGCAGGAGGCGTTCATGGCGATTTTGGAACAGGAAGACTGATCGCGCTCTGCAGATGGAATCGACACAGTGCCCACAGAGGCACGGAGAAAGAGAGCCGCGCCACTGACCTCTTTTAGCCGCTGGGCTTGCCCGGCGCGTCCCAAGGCACGGAATCGCCCGCTCGCGCGCACGGCCCAACGGGGCGCAGGGGTATCGCGCTCGTGCGGCAGGCGAAGCAGACCGCCGAAGCCGCCGCGCGCGACGCGATTCAACCGAAGAGGAGCACCATGAGTGACAAGCCCGCGATCGCCTGCCCGCACTGCGGTAAAAGCTACGCCGTGACGCCCGAATACCTCGCGCAGTACGGCGGACAGGATACGGCCTGCGCGAAGTGCGGGAACCTGGTGCGCCTGCCGCGAAGCCTGGACGAATTGATGCCGTCTGCCGACCCGTCGCCCGCGACCGAGGTGGCGACTCCGGTTGCCGCCGTACCCGCGCACCGCGAGCCCGACGGCATCTGGCGCGACGGCAAGCACGTCGTCGTCATGCGCGGCCACAACACGCCCAACCGCTGCCTCGAGTGCGGCCGCGACCTCGACACCCGGATGCGAAGTAAGACCCTCATGTGGCTCCCGGACAAGCGGGGCGGGCTGACGGGCCTCATGATCAAGAGCGCGGTGGCGCCCAGCGTGCTCGTCAAATACAACTTCTGCCCGGAGCACCGCAGGCGGATGTCGTTCGAGAAGCCGGCCCGAGTCCTGCTGATCGCCGGCGGGGCCGTGATGGTGATGGCGTTCGTATTGGCCGTCCTGAATTACAGCCGGACGGCCAACGTCGTGGTGGCCGCGGGCGGCATATCGGTCGCGCTCGGATTCGTGCTTAGTCTGATCCCCGGGCGGTTGCGGATCGACTTGTTCGACCAAGGCTGCGCGTGGGTCTTCGGCTTTTCCGCCGCCTACCGGAAGCGGCTCCCGGACCTGCGCCAAGCGCACGCCGAGAACGTCGACCGCACCGCCGACGAACTGGACGCGATCTCCGGATGAGGGGCGCGCGCCGCGCCCTCACGCCGAAGGCGGAGTGCGAACTGACGCCCCGGATCCCACCGGCCCGGCACCGCTTTTTGAACCTCGGTCAGCGCCTACTCCGCCCGCCGCCATCAATCCTTCCGCGTCGCGACGTTCTTTCGCGGCGTGTTCCCGCGGGCCGCGTGTCGCTCGTTCCCCGTGTAGGTCGGATGCATGTCGCGGCGGTCGCCGCGGTGCTTGCCGCCGCCGCCGGGGGTTTGGCCGCGGCTGACGTCCTGGAACTGCTGGGTCTTCGTGTTGGGCTTGCTGGCCTTGCCGGGGAGGGCCTTTTCGGTGATCGACGTGTGGCCGCGGGTCTTGGATTGAGCCATGGGTTCCTCCGTAAAGGTGTGGAGGACTGACCAGCAAAGGGTGCGCCTTTTCGGCTCATTGTGCGAGCGGGATCAGGTGGGGCGTGATGCCGTCAGTTTGAAGCCGGTCGAGGGTGACGGATTGGTCGATGGGATGGGCGCCGATGAACGTGCGACGCAGTTGGGTGAGGTACGCGCCGACGTCTAACGCTTCGCCCAGGTCGCGGGCGAGGGAGCGCACGTAGGTCCCCCGGCCGCACTCCATCCGCAGCCGGCACGTCGGCCAGGCGAAGTCGAGGATCTCAAGCGAATAGACCATCACCTGTCGCGGTTCGGGGGCGACGGGCGTGCCGGCGCGGGCGAGGTCGTAGGCGCGTCGGCCGGCGATCTTGAGGGCGCTGAACGCCGGCGGGCGCTGCAGGATTTGTCCGACCAGCGGGGCGGCGGCGGCGCGGACCTGGTCGAGCGTGATGGCCGGGCCGCGCTCGGCGGCCCCGGGCCAGGGCTGCTCGGGCGACTCGGGGTCTTCCGTCGGCGTGGTCGCGCCGAACTTCACCGTCGCCTCGTACCCCTTGCGCTGGCCCATCAGCGCTTCGCACTGCTTGGTGGCCTTGCCGACCAGCAGGAGCAGCACGCCCGTCGCAAACGGGTCGAGCGTCCCGGCGTGGCCGATCTTCGTCCCGCGCGGGAGCAGGCGCTTCACGCGGTCGACGGCGCGGGCGGACGAGATGCCCGCGGGCTTGTCGAGGATCAGGATGCCGGAGGGGGCGGTCATGCGTCGGAAGATCGACGGCGACCGGCGATTGTCAAATCCGCACGGTGTTCTACAAGCGTCACTTGAACCAGTACTCGACCACCTTGGGCGACCCGTTCTCGTCCACGAACGTGATCGTGAAGTTGAGCTTGCGGGTGGCGAACGTGGAGTCGCCGGTGACGGTCCATCGCTTGCCGGCCTCGGTGGAGACTTCGGACTTCACATCAGTGACAGTGATGTCGCCCAGCGCGCCGAGCGTCTGAAGGGCGGCGGCGGGCTGGGCGATCTGGTCACGCGTCATCTTCGAGTGGCTCATGCCGACGGCCTTATCGACGTCGCCCTGGGCCAGCGCGGTGACGAACGTGTGCGAGAGTTGCTTGTACTGCTTGGCCGACGAGAAAAAGGCGGTGAAGCCCCACGTCCAGAGGACCAGACCGAGGATGCCCAGGACCAGGCCGCTGACCGCCATGCCCCGGCCCGTGCCGCCGAGTTGCTTGGCGCGGTTCAAGCCGACCATGCCGAAGACCAGGGCGAGCAGGCTCGGCACGAATGGGATGATCCCGGCAATGCCGCACACGAGCGACGTGACCGCGGGCCCGTTGGACGGGCGCGGCCCGGCTGGGGCATAGGCGGGATTGAACGGCGGGGGAACGGGAATGGCGGGGTACTGCGACATGGTCTTGTTCGGGTTGGCGCCGGCCCCGCGGACCGCGTTACGCGGGCGGTCGCGGTGGGGCTGCCGAATCGGACAAGAGGTGTAGCCGATCGTTGGGATTGGGGCGATTGGCTTAAAGAGGGCAGGGGAGAGCCGTAACGAGTAACGATTGATGCTTAAGGCGGAGGGGCCTTAAGCATTAATCGTTGCTCGTTATGCCTCCGTCGGCGAGACGAGTCCTTAGCCCGCGACTTTCCGCAGCGTCTCTACCGCGTATTTCACGTCGGTGAGCCGCTGGGTGCCGGCCTCGCGCTCGATGCAGAGGGGGCCGCGGTATCCGACGTCGTGCAGGGCGAGGATGAAGCGGTCGGCGCCGACCTGACCGGTGCCGAAGGGGACTTCGGCGCCCCACTCGACGCCGGGGTTGGAAGAAGCCGTCCCGTCCTTGACGTGGACGCTCTTGATGTGCGGGCCGAGCGTTCGGATCGCGGCGATCGGGTCGCCGGCGCCGTAGAGGATCATGTTGGCCGGGTCGAAGTTGATGCCGACGGTCGGGCGCGCGACCTCGTTGAGGAACGCGAGCAGTTCGCCCGCCGGCTCCTGCCCGGTCTCCAGGTTCAGGCCCATGCCGTCGCGGGCGAACAGGTCCGCCACCTCGCGCGTGCGGGCGACGATGGCGGCGTAGCGCGCGTGGTCGTGGGCCTTGTGCGGGACGAACCCGATGTGGGCCGAGATGTGCGGGACGCCCAGCGCCTTGCCGATTTGGCCGGCCTGGGCGATGTCGATCAGGCGCGCGGGCCAGTCGGTGTCGGGGACGAACCCGCCGGTCTCCTTGATCCGGGCGATCGACGCGTAGTCCTCGCCCTTGAACCCGATCATCCCGCCGACGGGCGTGACGCCGGCCGACTTGATCTGGGCGACCTGCTCGGCGAGCCGCGCCGGGTCGAGAACGGTCAGCGGGGGGATCAGGCCGAGCTGGACGTGAGACAGCCCCGCCTCCTTGATCTGCGCGAGGAGGTCGGAGAGGTCCTTGGGGTGGAGGGACCAGGAGCAGACGCCGATGTCGTGACCGCCGATGTTCATGGTGTGTGAGGAGTAGTCAGTAGCCAGTAGTCAGTAGTCAGAAGCCGCAAGGAACCAAGCGTGGGGGCGAGAGGGTACAATCGAGCCGTGGGCGCGTCACGGCGCGGCGACAGGGGCCTTGAGGGTGGGCGACACGTAAAGATTGGCAAAGTCGGCGGGACCCGTGGGGACGATTCCGATCGACCCGGCTACGGCTTGAGGGCCGAACATCTTCTGAAGTGGATTGTCTTCCCCGATCGCCACGGAGCCTTGCTCGCGGACGACAACGATGCGCCGCCAGCCCGGCTTGGCTTTGGGCTTGGCATCGGGCTTCGCCGCTTCCGGCCCGGGCACGCGGACGGGCTTCTCGACGCCGGGGATGAGCAGGTCCACCGGCGCGTCGGACTTGACGTCGAAGACGAGGGTGAACGTCTGGTACTGGCCAGCCGTGCGGATCGTGTAGTCGATGGCGTTGTCCGGCGTGGGGAACTTGCTGGCATCGAACTTCAGCGTCCAGTCCTTCGCCGTCCACGCCAGCCGCGCCGCGTCCGAAACGTCCCACCCGTCCAGGCTCAGACCGTTGTACAGCGTCTTGAACCCGCGGTCGGCGATCGCCACGTGCTTGGGGTCGAGGTCCGTGCTCGGCGGGAGTTCCTTGATGCGCAGGTTGCGGAAGTGGACGACGCCGCCCTCGCTCTCCAGGCACAGGTAGCCCTTGCGCGGGGAGACGTCGCTCGTCGAGTTGACGACCTTCCCGTTCACCGCGAGCGTGACCGTGCCGTTGTTGGCCTCGATGCGGTAATGGTTCCACTCGGGGCTGGGCTTGGAGCGGTCCTCGGTCGGGTACGAGCGCGAGCCCCACTTCCCGGGGTTGCTCGGCTTGGCGGTCGCGCCGTGGATCGGGAAGACGTCGCCGTGCGTGGTGTAGCTGCGCTCGGGGTGGTTGGGGCCGTCGAGGATCTGCACCTCCAGCCCGCGGCTGAACGGCACCCCCCTGCTGGTGATGTCGTCGGCCCAGAGGAAGAACCCGGAGTTCCCCTTGGGCACCATGTGCCGCCACTCGAGCTCGACGACGAAGTTCTCGTACATCCGCGGCGTCCGCAGCACGCCGGTCGGGACGCCGGTGCAGACGATCATCCCGTCCTTCACGGTAAACGTGTCGACGAGCGGCGCCTTCGTGCCCGTCGCGATGTTGCAGGGCACCCAGCCGGAGAGGTCGGTGCCGTTGAACAGCGGGACGAAGCCGTCCTTATCCGGCTCGACGGCGCCGGTGGGCGCGGCGAGGAGGAGCAGGAACAGGAGAGGTGGGGAGATGAGGGGGTGGGGCGATGGGGAGTGAGGGCGCGGCATCGTCGGGGTTCCTTTCGGAGGGTGATACCGCGCGCCACGCCGCGCGTGGTGCGAATGATTCCGATGGAGCCCAGCGACTTGTCGCGGGACGGAGTCCGAACGGCGCGGCTCGCGCGCGTCCGGACGACCGATCCTCACGGCGGCACGACGTACACCCGCTCGAGCGCCGTCGGCGCGATCGGGATGCTTTCGACGTGCCCGTCCGCGAACGCCACGCCGATCCGCTTGCCGTGGCGGTTCATGTCGAAATTCTCGACCGAATCGACCCGGCCGTTTCCCTTCAACGCGTCGGCAAGGGTGGCGGGGCCCGTGCCCGACAGGCTGGGCGTCCACATGATCCAGCCGAACGGGAACCCGTCGATGGCGGGCGCCTTGCGGGGGATGGCGTCAGTGAACAGCGCGACCTCGGACGCCATTCGAACGGAGGCCAGGTTGCCGTTGCGGCGGTTGTGACCGTACTGGCGGTCGTAGTGGTATCCGAAGACACCCTCGTTCATGCCATAGTCCGAGTTGGTCGCCCAGTAGATGACGGCGGTCGTGCCGACGGCGGCGACCATCATCGTCCCCTGGCCCTCGTAGTTGTCGTACGCGTCGCCGTCCAGCTTGGCGCGGTTGATCGAGTCGGTGTCCGGGCACATGAACCGGCGCCAGACCCCCTCCTTGGCGTTGAGCGCGCGGTCGAGCTCACGCCAGTTGTCCGGGAGGCCGGTCACGCCCAGGTGCTCGCCCAGCGCGGCGGGGAGCGGGACGATCGTTTGGCGGAGCCCGGTGTCGGGCGAGTCGGCGTAGGTGTAGCGGGTGCGCGCGGAGTCGCTCAGGCCCGCGGGATACCAGTTCCAGCCCGCGGCGGGGTCGGCAATCAGATTGCCGGCGAGCGGAAGAAAGCCCCGCTTGGTCTGCGCGTGGAGCAGTGCGCCCTGCACCAGGCTCCGCAGGTTTGAACTGCACTGCACCGTCCGCGCCTGTCGCTTGGCCTTGCTCAGCGACGGCAGCAGCAGTGCGATCAACACGCCGATGATGCCGATCACGACCAACAGCTCGACGAGCGTGAACCCTCGGGATCGTGCGCCGGAATGTCTCACGCGGGCGGGCCTGGGAAAGGGGTGTGAAGGACGCGCAAAGTCTCGCCGGGGTAGCTTAACCTTGTCAAACAAAAAAGGGCTCCGGCGGGGCGGTCGTAAGGCGCGGTGGCTCACGGAGAGGTGGATTACCGGACCGGGGAGCGCGTATCGACCATCTGTGAGGCCCGACGTCGACACGACCCCGCTCTGGATCCCGATGGGGCCGGTCGCCCGGTTCCAAAATGCCCGTCGTCCGGACTGCTTTGCGCGCTCCGCCCCCGCCGCCGCCAGCGGACAATTCACGGCTCGATGACCCGTAACCATCTCAACCCAACTGCGCCAGCGGGCCGGGACGCGATCGTCATCGGCGCGTCGGCCGGCGGTGTGGAGGCGGTGATCTCGTTGGCCCGCGCGCTCCCCCCCGATCTGCCGGCGGCCGTGCTGGTCGTTATCCACACGTCGCCGGGCGCGCCCGGGTACCTGCCGCTGCTGATCGACCGGGCGGGCCCGCTGCCCGCCGGGTATGCCCAGGAGGGCGCGCCCGCGCTCCCCGGTCGGATCTACGTCGCCCCGCCTGACCGGCAACTTCTGGTAGGGCATGGCGGACGGATGCACGTGTGGCGCGGGCCCAAGGAGAACGGGTTCCGGCCGGCGGTGGACTCGCTCTTCCGCACCGCCGCCCGCGCGTACGGGCCGCGCGCAATCGGGGTCGTCCTCTCCGGCTACCTCGACGACGGCACGCTCGGCCTGATGCTCCTCAAACGCCGCGGCGGGGTCGCGGTCGTCCAGGACCCCGCCACCGCCGCCTGCCCCGACATGCCCCGGTCGGCCCTGCAGAACGTCGACGTCGACCACGTCGTCCCGCTCGAGGCGATGCCCGAACTTCTCGTACGGCTAACGCGCGAGCCGCCCGCACCCCTCCCTCCTACCCCTTCGGGAGCTTCCGCCATGTCCGATGTCGACATCCGCAGCGGTTCGGAGCAGCCCACCGTCGACCCGGCCGACGGCTCGATCGACCGGAAGCTGGCCGAGGCCGGCCCGCCGTCCGCCCTGACGTGCCCCGAGTGTGGCGGGGCCCTGTGGGAGCAGCGGGTCGAGAACGTGCTGCGGTACTCGTGCCACGTGGGTCACGGGTACACCGGCGAGACGCTCGAGGACCAGTACGTCCGCGAGGTCGAGGCCGCGCTGTGGACGGCGATGCGGCAGATGGCCGAGACGGCGAAGCTGCACCGCCGGCTGGCGGACCGCATGCGCGAGTCGGGCCCGGCCGACCGGGCGGACGATTACGAGCAGCGCGCCCGGGACACCGAGCGGCGCGCCGCGGTGCTGCGCGAGCTGCTGGTCAACGACCGGGTCGGTGCGCTGGTCGGTCGCGGCACGGCCGGGCCCGTTCGAGATCCCGGTGAGCCGGCGCGCGCGACTGCGCAATGACCGGTGGCCCGGGGGGCAATGCACGTGACACCGGCGCGGGGTGCGGCTCGGGTTTTTGGCAATCGGTGTTCGGAGAAACGATCGGGCGCGGATAGGATCGGGATTGCCCGCGGCCCACCCGCGCGCGGCCGTCGACCCGGCCTGCGAGGAAGGCGACGGGCACGCCGGTTCCCACTTCGCCATGCCCGACCAACCCGCCCAACCGCCCGAAGAGACGCCCGCCGACCCGACGCCGTCAAAGCCCTCGGACGCGCCGCTGGTGGTCCACCGAACCGGCGGCCCGCCCGTGGACCCGGCCGTCGCGAACGCCGAGGCGCCGGGCGGGAATGGCGACGGCGACGGCAATGGAGACGGCAACGGCGACGGGCACGAAACGGTCCCGCTGGACGAGCACGGACAGCCGGCCGTGGAGCTCGACCGCCTGGCTGCGCCGATCGGCGGCGAGCAGCCTCCCAGGCTCCCGTTCGTCGTCGTCGGTGTCGGCGCGTCGGCCGGCGGGCTCGAGGCGTTCACCGAGATGCTCCTGGCCACCCCGCCCGACACGGGGATGGCGTTCGTCCTGATCGTCCACCTCCCGCCCGAGCGCCACAGCCTGATGGCCGAGATCCTGGCCAAGCGCACGCGCATGCCCGTGCGCGAGGTCGAGGACGGGATGGCGGTCGAGCCGAACCACGTGTACGTGATCCGCCCGGGCCGCACGCTGCTGATGCGGGACGGCCGCCTGCGCCTGACCGAGCCGCTCGAGAAGCGCGGGCACACGCGCCCGGTCGACGACTTCTTCCGCTCGCTCGCCGCCGACCAGCGCGAGCGGGCCGCCGCCGTCGTCCTGTCGGGCATGGGCTCCAACGGCAGCGCCGGGGCCCAGGCGATCAAGGCGGTCGGCGGGGTGTGCGTCGCCCAGGAGCCCGAGAGCGCCCTGTACCCGTCGATGCCGCGCAGCCTGATCGACCAGGGCCACGCCGACTACGTCCTGCGCCCGCGCGACGTCCCGGCGGCCCTGATCCAGTTCGCCGGCCACCCGTACGCCCGCGCCGACGCCGCCGACGCCGCCGCCCAGCTCCTCCGCGACCAGCAGGACTTCGCCGACGTGCTGGCCCTCCTGCGCACCCGCACGCGGCAAGACTTCTCCGGGTACAAGCGCCCGACCCTCTACCGCCGCATCCAGCGGCGGATGGGCCTGAACCAGATGACCCGCCTGGGCGAGTACGTCCGCCTGATGCGGAACAACGCGGCCGAGGTCCAGGCGCTGGCCGACGATTTGCTGATCCACGTGACCGGCTTCTTCCGCGACCCGGGCGCGTGGGAGAGCTTGCGCGAGCGGGTGATCGTCCCGCTGGTCGCCGGGCGCGAGGTCGAGCAGTCGATCCGCTGCTGGGTCACCGCCTGCTCGAGCGGCGAGGAGGCCTACTCGCTGGCCATCCTGATCTCCGAGGTGATGCACCAGTTCGACAAGCACCTGGACGTGAAGATCTTCGCGACCGACATGGCCGAGCGGAGTTTGGGCCACGCCCGCACCGGCGCGTTCCCGCTCGGCATCGAAGGGGAGGTCACGCCGGACCGGCTCGACCGCTACTT
>DATHXE010000366.1:0-4558 GCA_035459845.1 Tepidisphaeraceae bacterium
ACGGTGATGCCGGCGTCGAGGGCCCGGCGGGCGATCTGCACGCGGAGCATCTCGCACCCGGGCGGCACATCGTACGTCGCCCCGGCCTTCGGGCTGCGCCGGCCGACCGCGGCGGCGATGCGATTGAGCTGGCGCACGGGGAGCACGTCGGAGCCGGAAAGCGCCGCCCCGAGCATGACGATGCCCGGCCGGCGCGCCTCCTGAAGCACGCGCGTGGCCATGTCGCCGATCGTGACCTTCGTCGTGCGCTTGGGCGGTTGGGTGCGCTCGGGCTCGGGCGGTCGCTGCCAGAAGCGGCTCTTCACGTAATAGCCGGATTGCGGCTTGGCCTCGACGTGGCCGCGGTCCTCGAGGAGGCGGTAGGCCTGGAGGACGGTGGAGATCGACACCTTGAACTGGCGCGACAGCTTGCGCACCGATGGGATCCGCGCTCCCGGCCGGAGTGTGCCGGCGGTGATCAGCGCGGTGACGCGGTCGGCGACGTCGGTGTAGAGCGTGGTCTGAGCGGTGGGGGGCGGCGGCGCGGTCAGGGTCGTCATATCGAACCGTCCTTGTCGCGACACAGTCGATCGTCGCGCGAACCGGTACAGTTTTCCGTCTCTCCAACTGTACCGGTCACAATTATCCCATCGTGCATCTGTTCCGCAAGCCCGCTCACGCGAACAATACCAACGTCATGAGAAGCCAATGCGTTAACGTGCTGGGTCGTGGGGGATTCGGTCTGCCGGGCCAAGACGCGGCGACGCCGCGCGGCCTGACGCGGCGGGCAATCGCGCCGGCGCTCGCCGGGACGATGGCGATTCCGGGGGGCGGGCTCGTTGCGCTGCCGGGCCGGGCGCCGCGCGTCGACTGCGTCGAGGGGACGGTCTGGGTCACCCAGGCCGGCGACGAGCGGGACGTGATCCTCCGCGCGGGGATGACGTTCGCGGCGCGCGGGCGCGGGCAGGTCGTCGTGCAGGCGGTCGACGGGGCGGCGCGCGTGCGGGTGGGATAGAGTGCGCCATCAATGAGTGTCGAGGACGCCGCCAAACGTATGCTCGCGGAGATCTGTGCTGAGCAGTTCGACGGGATCGGCGTGGTCGTGACCGACTCGGTGATCGCCCGCCAGATCCCCAAGCGCCGAGCGGTGACCCTCGAAAAGGCGACTGGAAGACTGTCGGACACGGTCCGCGCCGTCGTCTCGAATCTGGGGCAGGGCGGAGACCTCGACTCGGCCGCGGAGATCGCGCGCTCGGCCGGCTTTCACGAGTCGATTCACATCGCGCGGGGTTACGCGCAGCTCGTGCTAGCCGTTGCGGACCGGTTTCGCGCGGGCGACAACGTGTGGAGCGACAACTCGGGGGGCGACGGCATTGTCGTCATCCACTTCTGGAACGACCCGACGCACGGGCGCGTCTACTGAACCCGTCGCGCGACCTACTTCTCCCCCGCGATGATCGCGCGCAGCTCCGGGTTGGCGTTGATCCGGATCATCTCGTTCTGCAGCGCGTCGGCCTGCGGGCGGGCGTCCTTGACCATGTCGCGGATCTTCATCCGCTCGTCGCCGGGCACGCGCGTGCCCGTGACGGCCTCCTTCAGCTTTTCAACGTTGGCGACGGCCTCGCGCAGCTTGGGCGTCGCCGCCCGGGCGCTGGCGGGGTCGCGCACGGTCTTGGCCAGCTCCAGGGCCTCGTCGACGGCGCTGACGTACTTTTGGGCGTCGCGCTCCGAGTCGCTCGTGCGATCGGCCGCCACGAACTTCAAAACGATGATCGCGCCCATCAGGACGACGAACAGGGCGACGGCGCCGATCTTCTGGATCGGCGAGTACTTGGACCAGGCGGACGGCGGGTTGTTGGCGGGCATCGGGGGCTCCCTTTCGCGTAAGTGGTGAAGGAATAACGGGCTGAGAAGATATCGCGCGCGGTCAAAAACGCACGCGGGAAGTCTGTACTTGACAGAGGCGAGACCCGCTTCAACAATATATCCGGATTAACGGATGGTCAGCTCCCGGCGGTGTGAGGCTGTCGGGGAAGCGCCGGCCGACGTTAAAATTGGCAAGATGGTCGGTTTATGCCGACTCAGATGCCATCGGGGGGCGGCCGATGAGAAGGGGGTCGGATGCGACGCGCGGGGTCGCGCCTGCGCGCCGACGTGCTCACTCCAGTGAGGCACGATTGCGGTTTCGGAAGTCTCGATTTCAGGGAACGTTGTGATGCGAAAGCCTTTCCTTCAGTTGGCGCAAGAGCGGGTCGTGGTCATTGACGGGGCTATGGGGTCCAACCTCCAGGTGCGCCCGCTCGATCTGGTCAAGGACTGGCTCGGGCAGGAGAACATCTCCGAGGTGCTGAACTTCTCGCGGCCGGACGTGATCCGGGAGATCCACGAGGAGTTCCTGGCGGTCGGGTGCGACGCGGTCGAGACGAACACGTTCGGCGCGAACATCATCGTGATGCACGAGGCCGAGATGGCCGACCGGGTGTTCGAGAACAACAAGGTGGCGGCCGAGAACGCGCGCAAGGCGTGCGACAAGTTCGAGACGCCGGGCCGCCCGCGGTACGTGATCGGGTCGATCGGCCCGGGCACGAAGATCATCACGCTGGGGATGACCGACTGGCGAACGATGGAGGCGAGCTACTACGAGCAGGTGCGCGGGCTGCTCGCCGGCGGGGTGGACGTGCTGCTGATCGAGACGCAGCAGGACACGCTGTGCGTGAAGAACTGCATCGTGGCGGCGCGGCGGGCGTTCAAGGATATGGGCCGCAAGGTCCCCATCATGGTGCAGTTCTCGTTCGACCAGGACAACGGGAACCAGACGCTGACCGGCTCGAACCCCGAGGCGGTGGTGGCGACGTTCACCGGGTACGACGACGTGGACGTGCTGGGGGTGAACTGCGCGTTCGGCCCCTACGAGCTGGCCGAGAGCGTGCGGTCGATCGCCGAGCGGTGGCCGCGCATGGTCAGCGCGCTGCCGAACGCCGGCCTGCCGGTGATGGTGGACGGGAAGAGCCACTTCCCGATGGGCCCGGCCGACTTCACTAAGGGCGTGATGCGGTTCGTGGACGAGTTCGGCGTGCAGATCGTCGGCGGGTGCTGCGGGACGATGCCCGAGCATTTGGCGGAGTTGTGCAAGGCGCTGGAGCTGGGGGGGAAGAGCTCGACGGTAATCGGGCGGCGCGCCAAGGAGCGCAAGGTCGAGACTAAGCCGCAGATCTCGTCGCTGTATAACGCGGAAGACATCCGGCAGGACAATTCGTACCTGATCGTCGCCGAGCGGACGAACACGAACGGGTCGAAGAAGTTCAAGACGCTTTTGCAGGCCGAGGATTGGGACGGGCTGGTGTCGATGGCGCGCGACGAGGTGCGGGACGGGTCGCACATGCTGGACGTGTGCGTCGACTTCGTCGGCCGCGACGGCATCAAGGACATGCACGAGGTCGTCAAGCGGTACGTGAACTCGATCAACGTCCCGCTCATGCTCGACAGCACCAACCCGGCCGTCATGGAGGCCGGACTGCAGCTCGCCGGCGGCCGGTGCATCCTCAACTCGATGAACTTGGAAGAGGGCGAGGAGAAGCTCGGGCAGATCTGCGAGCTGGCGCGGAAGTACGGCGCCGCGGTGGTCGCCGGCACGATCGACGAGGACAAGCTCAACGCGATGGCCCGGACGAAGGAGCGGAAGATCGCGATCGCGACGCGCATCCGCGACCTGGCCGTGGGCAAGTTCGGCCTGCACGAGGAAGACCTCATGTTCGACCCGCTCGTGCTGCCGATCAGCACGGGCATCGAGGAGGACCGTCGGAACGCGCTGGAGACGATCGAGGGCACGCGCCTGATCTCGCAGCAGCTCCCGAAGTGCCACACGGTGGTCGGGCTGAGCAACGTGTCGTTCGGCCTGAAGCCGGCGGCGCGCATCGTGCTCAACAGCGCCTTTTTGCACGAGCTGCGCGAGGCCGGCCTGACGGCGGCGATCGTGCACGCCTCCAAGATCCTCCCGCAGAACCGCATCCCGAAGGAGCAGTGGGACGCGGCGATGGACCTGATCTACGACCGCCGGCGCGAGGGGTTTGACCCGCTCACGCACTTCGTCGGGCTGTTCCCGGACACCGGCGCGACGGCCGCCGCCACGCTGTCGAACGACGAGTACGAGGCGCTGTCGATCGAGGAGAAGCTGAAGAAGCACATCGTCGACGGGGAGAAGCGCAACCTGACGGCGCACCTCGACGAGGCGATGAAGACGTTCCCGCCGCTCGAGATCATCAACAACATCCTCCTCGAGGGGATGAAGGTCGTCGGCGAGCTGTTCGGCAGCGGGCAGATGCAGCTCCCGTTCGTGCTGCAGTCGGCCGAGACGATGAAGCAGGCCGTGGCGCACCTCGAGCCGCACATGGAGAAGGTCGAGGGCCAGAGCAAGGGGAAGATCGTGCTGGCGACCGTCAAGGGCGACGTGCACGACATCGGGAAGAACCTGGTCGACATCATCCTGACGAATAACGGGTACACGGTCTACAACCTGGGGATCAAGCAGCCGGTCGCGGACATCATGAAGGCGGCTGTCGAGAAGAAGGCCGACGCGGTG
>DATHXE010000367.1:0-3058 GCA_035459845.1 Tepidisphaeraceae bacterium
CAATCCGCAATCCGCAATCCGACATCCCCCTTCATCCTTCATCCTTCATCCTTCATCCTTCCGCCCCCCCTCAATCGGCAATCGGCAATGGGCAATCGGCAATCCCGTCTCGACCTCGCCCGCTGGCTCACGTCGCCCGCCAACCCGCTCACCCCGCGCGTCGCCGTCAACCACGTCTGGGCCAAGCTCTTCGGCAAAGGCCTGGTCCGGACGACGAACGACTTCGGCGTCCGCGGCGAGCGCCCGAGCCACCCGGAACTCCTCGACTACCTCGCCAGCGAGTACCCGCGGCTCAAATGGAGCCGCAAGGCGCTGATCCGGCAGATCGTCCTTTCGGCGACGTACCGCCAATCGTCCGCCCACCGCCCGGAACTGCTCGAGGTGGACCCGGAGAACCGCCTGCTCGCCCGGCAGAACCGCGTGCGCGTGGAAGGCGAGATCGTCCGCGACGTCACGCTCGCCGCCGCCGGACTGCTGTCGGAGAAGGTCGGCGGGCCGAGCGTGTTCCCGCCGATGCCCGCCGACGTCGCCGCGTTGAGTTACGCGAACAACTTCAAGTGGACGACGAGCACGGGCGACGACCGCTACCGCCGGGGGATGTACACGTTCTTCAAGCGCACCGCCCCGCACCCGAGCCTGATCACGTTCGACTGCCCCGACGCCAACGCGACGACGACCGAGCGCCCGGTGTCGAACACGCCGCTGCAGGCGCTGGTGATGCTCAACAGCGAGAGCTTCCACGAGGCGGCGCAGGGCCTGGCGGGACGGGTGTTGAAGCAGGGATTGAAGGACGATCGGGCACGGGTCGCGTACGCGTTCGAGGTGTGCACGGCTCGGCCGCCGACGCCCGACGAGGCTTCGGAACTAATGCGCGTGCTGACCACGGCGCGAACGTGGTACGGGTCGCGCGACGAAGAGGCCAAGAAGGCGAGCGGAAAGCACGTGAACGCCACGACCGCCTCCGCAGGTGCGGCGTGGGTCACGGTCGCGCGCGTGATCCTGAATCTCGACGAGGTCGTGACGCGCGAGTGATCCGCGACGCTTTAGCCTCGCAGCGGCGTAAAACTAAGCCCACGGCGCGAGCTGCGCGAGCCGCGGGTGGCAGACGCATCGAAGCAAGAGCCCCGGAGGGGCGAAAGATGCGTTGCCTCGGACAACCGGTGCCGTCTTACGTCCCTCCGGGAATATCGATCCACGGGCACGGTTCGCGCCGCGACGATCGCCCACCCACCGCTCGCGCTGCTCGCGCCGTGGGCTCTAATCTTACGCCGCTCCGCGGCTAAGAATCCCTGCCGGTGAGTGCCGTATGAACCCCTTAGAAGACCGAATCCACCGCACCCGCCGCGACTTCCTCACCACCACCGCCTCCGGCCTCGGCATGGCCGCCCTCGGCCACATGCTCACCGCCGACGGCGTCTGCGCCGCTCCTCCAATCGGCAATGGGCAATCGGCGATCGCCAATCCCCTCTCCCCCAAGCCCCCCCACTTTGCCCCCAAGGCCAAGTCCTGCATCTTCATCTTCATGGAGGGCGCCCCCTCCCAGATGGACCTGTTCGACCCCAAGCCCAAGCTCAATGAACTCCACGGCCAGAAGCTCCCCGACTCGCTCACCAAGAACGTCCGCTTCGCCTTCCTCCAAAAGGACACGGCGACCGTCATGGGCTCGCCGCGCAAGTTCAAAAGGCACGGCCAGTCCGGCACCGAGTTCTCCGACCTCCTCCCCCACCTCGCCCAGTGCGCCGACGACATCTGCATGGTCCGCTCGATGCACACGGACCAATTCAACCACCACCCCGGCCAGCTCCTCATGCAGTGTGGCCGACCGACGTTCGGCCTGCCCACCATGGGCGCATGGCTCACCTATGGCCTGGGCACCGCCGGCCAGAACCTTCCCGGGTACGTCGTCCTCAGCGCCGGCCGCGGGTCGAGCGGCGGGGCGACCCTCTGGCAGTCCGGGTTCCTCCCGTCCACCTACGCCGGCGTCCTGTTCCGCAACAAGGGCGAGCCGATCCTCAACCTCGCCAATCCGGACGGTGTTTCCCCGGAGATTCAGCGGGAATCTCTCGACGCCGTGTCGCGCCTCAACCGCGCACGTCACGCCGCCGTCCACGACCCCGAAATCGCCGCCCGCATCGCTTCATACGAGCTCGCGTTTCGAATGCAGGCCGCGGCACCGGAATTGATCGACCTGTCCGGCGAATCCGCCAAGACCCTCGAGGCGTATGGCGTCGAGCGCCCCGACCCGCCCATCAAGGCCGACCGCGCCGGCGGCCCCGGGCAATACCGCTCCTTCGGCGCCAACTGCCTGCTCGCCCGCCGGCTCGTGGAGCGCGGCGTGCGCTTCGTCAACATCATCCACGCCTCCTGGGACCACCACTCCAACCTCGACCGCGAACTCGCCTTCAACGCCGGCATGGCGGACCAGCCAATCGCCGCGCTATTAAAAGACCTCAAGCAGCGCGGCCTGCTGGACGAGACTCTGGTCGTCTGGGGCAGCGAGTTCGGCCGCACCCCGCTGGGAGAAAACCGCAAAAATCGCCCCGGCGTCACCGGCCGCGACCACCACCCCAATGCGTTCTCCATCTGGATGGCCGGCGGAGGTGTAAAGGGCGGCCTGACCTACGGCGAGACCGACGAGATCGGCTGGGGCATCGCCAGGGACCCCGTCCACGTCAACGACTTCCACGCGACGCTGCTGCACTTGTTCGGATTAGATCATTTGCGATTAACGCACCGCTTCCAAGGCCGCGATTTCCGGCTGACCGACGTCGCGGGGAACGTCATCCCGGCGTGGCTCGCGTGAGGATTCGAATGCGCCACAGAGGCACAGAGACACAGAGGTCGGAAAAGAATGCAGACGCGTTGGAGTTCCACGTTTAGCCGCGACCCATAGGGCAAGCACAGCGCCGCCCGAAGGCGAGCGCGTCCGCGAGATGGCGCTCACACTGTCCGAATTGCTCGATCACGAGCACCCGTAAGAGGTACACTCCCCCCATGCCCCGCCCGCGCGCCACCTCTCTGCTCCTCCTCTGTGCCATCTGTGCCTCTGTGGCATATT
>DATHXE010000368.1:0-4581 GCA_035459845.1 Tepidisphaeraceae bacterium
GAGACGCCGCAGATCCAGATCTGGGACCCGAGCAGCAAGCCGGCCGGCGGGGTCGGGAGCGGCGGGCTTTACAACAACAAGAACAACCCGTCTAAACCCACTGAAAAGGCCGACAAGCCGATCGGCGAGTGGAACCGGTTCTGGATCAAGATGGTCGGCGACAAGGTGACGATCAAGCTCAACGACGTGCTGGTCGTCGACAACGTGACGCTGGAGAACTACTGGGACCGGAGCAAGCCGCTGCTGGAAAAAGGGAACATCCAGCTGCAGAACCACGGGAATACGCTGTGGTTCAAGAACGTGTACATCAAGGAACTGCAGTAAGCGGTGCCGGTTCCGACGCTCCCGTTTAGCCGCGACCCGGAGGGCGAGCCTCGGGCGAGCCCGGAGGGGAGCGCGAGCTAGCGCAACGCGCTCCCCTGCGGGCGGCGCTGTCGCTTGCCCTCTGGGTCGCGGCTAAACGGGGGCGGGAAACCCGCTCCTATTTCGCCGGAACTGCCGCCGGCGGCGCCACGGGCACGATGTCGCGCCGCGAGCGGGGCGTCGCGAGGATGACCGCCGGCAGCGCGACCGGCGCGACGGTGATCAGCCCCTGTTCGCCGGCGAGCAAACCCGCGAGCGGAAACGGCGTGACGCTGCGGCAGTGCCAGCCAGCGTCGGTCGTCCACGCCGCGCCGGCGGCGGGCGCGAGGTGCGGGGCGAGCTTATCGAGCGGCGGGAGGATCATGCCGGGGGCGGCGAGGTCGAACATCTCGAGTGCACCCTGGCCGCCTTGCAGGAGGGCCAGGAAGATCGGGTAACCGCGCGGGGCGAGGGCGGGCAGGTCGGCGTACGTGATCGTCGTCTCGCCCGCGCCGCCGAGCCGCTTGCGGGCGGCGAGGAACTTCTCATTGGCGAGGACGGACTTGTCCGCCGACCCGTCGTGCGCCGTCGCCGCCAGCAGCACCTGCGGGTACAGCGCGACGTACAGGTTGTCGCCCTTGATCGTCCAGCACGGGTCGAACGCGGGCATCGGCAGGCGGTGGACGGTCAGGCCGGCGATCTGCTCGGTGCGGATCGCGGCGTCGACGCCCGCCTCGCGCGGCCCCTTAGCGAGCGCCTGGTCGGCGACGGCCATGAGCTTGAGCAGGCCAGCCTCGGCCTTCGCTTTATCGCGCAGCGGGCAGACGAGGCATAGGCCGGCGAGCCCGACGCCGGTCTGCTCCGACGTGTACACGAGCCACTGGTCACCCAGCGCGGCGAGCAGGTCCTTCTGGACGTCGAGGCCGACGAGCGCGTTGATTTGCTCGATCGCGCGCTCGAGTTGAAGGCCCTGTTCCGGGGCGAGGCGGCTGGTGACGACGCGCGTCAGCCGGAGCGCCTCGGCCAGGTCCATGCGCGTGGCGGCGAGCCAGGTCGTGCCCTTCGGGGCCCACTCGAGCAGGTCGTCGCCGACGGGCTTGGTCGAAAGGAGGTTGGCCAGCAGGCCGGCGCGCGGGGCGGGAGCGTCGACGAACGCCTGCGTGCCCCAGTCTTGCCCGTCGAACCCACCGGTGTAAAGGAGGCGCTTCACGCCGCCCAAACCGGTGGTGGCGAGGATCTGCCGCCAGAGGGTCTTGGTGTTGTCGTCGGCGGCGAGCGTGATGCCGAGGCTGGCGACGTTGACGACCTTCTCCAGGTCGAGGTAGGCGACGAGCGCGGGATCGGGCCGGCCGTGCTTGAGGGCGGCCTTGAACGGCTCGCGTTGGGAGAGCGATTCTTCGACCCGCGCGCCGATCTCGAACGTGGAGACGACCAGCACGTCGCCCGGCCAGACCTGGGCGCGGACATTGACGGGCGCGTCCGGCGGCAGTTGCTTGACCAGCGCCGTGATGCGGTCGGCGATCGCCTTGGCCTCGGGGCCGGCTTCGCAGAACAGGGCGAGGCGCGGGATCGGCAGGCGTTCGGCGAGGTTGACCGGGCCGACGTACAGGGCGGCCGGCCGACGCCAGGCGACGTCGCCGACGGCCACGAGCGTGTCGATCAACTTCTTGAGGTGCGGGTTGGCGATCGCCGGCGCCCCGGCCTGTCCGGCGCGGGCGATTACGCGCGCCGGCAACTCGCGCAAGACAGCCTGCAGGGTCGACTGGTCGAGCACCGCCTTGAGCCGAGACTGCGCGTACCCGGGGACGGCGTCCGCGCCGGCCCAGCCGACGTACAGGATCGCGTCGGCCGGCACGCGGTCGGCGAGGGGTTGGGCGCGGGCAGAGGCGGCGACCACGAGGAGAATCGTGACGACACTCGCGACGGGTGCGAATCGACGAAGCGTTGACGTCGGCATCGAGATCTCCTGCGGATGACGTGGGTCGATCGAAGCCGAAGTTCTATCGTGGCGCGCGGTGATCGGAAAGCTATCTCGTGGCATGGGTACCGCCCGCAGGGCGATACCCGTGTTCGGCGCCCGTCCTCGCGAGACGCGCTCCCCTGCGGGCGGCGCTGTCGCTTGCCCTCCGGGCGGCCGCTGCTGTAAACGGGGAACCGCGGTCGGGTCTACACGGACGCTAACTGCGAGATCGGAGGATCTCGGTCGCCCACGCCTTGTCGTCCGCGGGCAGCGGCGGGATCGGGTCGACGGCGTAGTCGATCGTGTCGTAACCGCCGTTGGCATAGGCTTGTTCGAGCAGATCCTGGAGGGCGAGCACGGCGTCCTCGTCGCCCTGGCGCAGGGGGATTCGAATGCCCGGCAGCGGTTCGCGGAGGGGCACGCGGTAGACCTCGTATTCGAACTTTCGCCAGCCGCGTTTGACGCAGACCTGATACGGCGTGCGGTGGGAGGGCGGAACGTGGACCGGCGAGCAGGCGAGCACGCGCCGGCCGTCGCGCAGGAGGTCGACCTCGACCAGGCTCGCGCCGCTGGAGACGATTTCCTCCTGCTTGGCGAGGTAGAGGTCCTGGCCGGTGCCGGGTCGCTTGTTGGACGGGCTGAGGATCTCGATCACCGTCACGACGCGATTGCCGGAACGGGCGTCGATGATCTGGACGAACGTCTCGGTGATCGGGTCGTTCTGGATCTCGACCACGAGCGGTTCCGCGACGGCAATGCCGGGCGCGGCGCCGCGGACCGCCTTCCCCGCGAGGTGTGAGCGTGAAAACTCGACGACGCGGACGTCGGGGACGGCGTGGCGCACGCGCTCCTCGTGCGATTCGAGGTAGACGCGCTCCTCCATCCGGGCGCGGAGACCGGGGGGCAGGTGGCGGTTGAGCGCGTCGCGCGCGTAGGTGATCAGCGACGCGTGGATGTCGCCCCAGTGCTGCTCGAGCCACGGGTCCATCCCCGGAAATGGGCTGCGGATCGCCATGACGGGATTATACGGGGCGCGGCGCGTCGGTGCGCGAACTATCCGGGAGAGGCCCGACGCGCGCGTGTCACTTCCCCGCCACCGCGTCCGGCGCCGGCGTTCGCGGCGCGCGGACGTCGCCCGCGGTCATGTGCTTGAGCGCCGCGGCGACCGTGTACTGGCCCGGGGCCGCCTTCACGAATGGGGCGGCGGCGCCGATCAGCGAGACGCCGGCGCTGTAAACGAGCACCACGGCGGCGGCGCACCACGTGACCGCGTGGTGCGGGCGGCGGAGCCAGGCGCCGGCCCAGAAGACCAGCACCGGCAGGAAGACGATGAACCACCGCGGGCCGAGCATGGCCTGCGACCAGTCGGCCCGGGTCGCGGTGTACGCGACGACGACCGCGCCCGCACCGGCGAGCGTGGCGGCGGCCATGACCTTGGTGCTGGCGGGCCAGTGGCGGCGCAGGACCAACCCGATCCCGAGCACGCCGACCACGGCGACCGGGAAGTGCGTGAGCAGGCCGCGGCTGCCGATCAGCGTGCGCGCCCCGGCGTCGGCGGCGTGCCAGGCGGCGAGCTTCCAGCCCGCGGGCCGCGGGGCGGCGTCGTCCCCGGCGGGCTCGTCGGTCGTCGCCGTCACCGGCGCGCGTCGGGTGCCCGTGAGTTCCGGGTGCAGGAAGCCCGGCAGCGCGTCGCCGGTGATCGGCATCGTCAGGGCGAGGTGCAGGACGATCGGGGGCGTCGCGCCGATCAGGTACAGGAGCACCCCGCCGACGCGCATGCCCCAGCCCCAGCGCAGCGCCGGGATCACGAGCACGAGCAGGACGAGGAAGATGCCGGCCGACAAGTCGATCGTGGCCGCCAGCGCCGCGCAGAACCCGCACAGCATGAGCCACGCCCCACTCCGCGCCGGGCGGCGCACGCCCTGGACGTGCAGGAGGCAGGCGCCCGCGCCCAGGACCAGCGCGGCGGCGGGCGCGTGCGAGTTGAGCGCCGTCCCGTACCCGATCAGCCCGGACCCGAGTACGACCGCCAACGCCAGCGCCGCGCGCGCCGGGCGCGGCAGCTCGAACAAGCGCCCCATGCGGTAGACCAGCCCGGCCGCGCCCGCGACGGGGAGAGTGACGCCGAGCAGTGTCAGCACGTACGCGACGACGGCCGGGTGCGTCTCGAACGTGTACCCCATGCGGTGCAGGCCCTCGTACGCGCCCGAGAGGAGGAAGCCCAGGACCGGCGGGCGGTCGGAGTAATAGTGATAGGCCTGGCGGCCGCGCGGGTCGGC
>DATHXE010000369.1:0-8392 GCA_035459845.1 Tepidisphaeraceae bacterium
CCCGCGGCGCACGAGATGTCGCTCGGCGCCAACCTCGGGCTCTACTCGATCACGCCGAACAACAAGCTCGAGTTCGATTACCCGACGCTGCTCGCCTACAAGGATTTCCGGCTCGAGGCCGAAGCGAAGGGGTTCCGGCACTTCCTCGAAGTGTTCGACCCTAACGCGTGCGGCGACCACTGCCCGCAGGACCTCGGGCGCTTCGTCAACGACCTGATCGTGCGAACGTTGGCGGGCGTGCCCAGCACGGGCCGGCCTGTCTTCCTCAAAATCGTCTACCACGGCCCGAAAGCCATGGAGGAACTCGCGACGTACGACCCCCTGCTGGTCCCCGGAATCCTCGGCGGCAGCAGCGGGACGACGTACGACGCGTTCAAGCTGCTCGTCGAGGCCAAGCGCTACGGCGCGCGGGCCGCCCTCTACGGGCGGAAGATCAACAACTCGGAGCACCAACTGACCTTCGTGCGGTTCCTGTCGATGCTCACGCGCGACGAGGTCACGCCCGAAGAGGCCGTTCGCGCTTACCACGGCGAGCTCGCCAAGCTCGGCATCAAGCCCTATCGCCCGCTCGCCGACGACAGCCAGCTCACGACGACCGCGACGAGCTACGCGGGGGGGAGTTCGGTGACGGTGCCGGAGAGGGTGAAGGAAGCACCGGCACCCTCGTTTAGCCGCGACCCGAAGGGGGAGCTTAAGGCGACCCCGAAGGCGAGCGCTCCGAACCCCGAGGTGCGCACGGCCTTGGTCCCGAGTCCCGTGATCAAGACTGACGCGTACCCGACCAAGCCGGATGGGACGCCGGACTTCAAGAAGATGACGCCGGCGCAAAAGGTGATGCTGGCGAGGCAGAAGATCCAGTCGGATCTGTCGACGGGAAATGAAACTGGGAACGGTGCGCGACCGCGGCGGTTTTAGATTGAGCTGACTCGCGGGCAGGTAGCCCACGCTACGAGCATTCATGATCGTCGTCGAACGCCAATCCCGACTGCAGCAGATCGTCGCCCAGCGCGGGATGGCGGACGTGGAGACGCTCTCGGCCGAGCTCGGCGTGTCGTCGTCGACGATCCGACGCGACCTCGAGGCGCTGGAGCAACAGGGCCTGGTCAAGCGCACGCACGGCGGGGTCGTCTGGGTCGGCGAAAAGACGCCCGCGGGCGCCGCCCGGCCCTACGCGTTCGACCAGCGGATGGGGTATCGCAACGAATCGAAGCTGGCGATCGCGCGGGCCGCGCGGCACCTCGTGCAGCCGGGCCAAACCGTGCTGATCGACGGCGGCACGACCACGTTCTATCTGGCGAACGAGCTTCTCGCCCAGGAGCAGCCGCTGCAGCTCGTGACCAACTCGCTGCCGATCGCCAACCTGTTTCTCAACAACGAGAGCGTCGAGCTGATCCTCACCGGCGGGCTGATGTACCCGCGGTACGGCGTGCTGCTCGGGCCCCAGGCCGAAGAGACGATCGGCACGATCCACACCAAGACGCTCTTCTTCAGCGTGGCCGGCATCCACGATGGCGCGCTCTACAACCAGAACGTCCTTCTCGTGAACGCCGAGCGGCAGATGATGCGGCAGTCGCAGGAAGTCGTGCTCCTCGCCGACTCCGGCAAGTTCGGCCAGCAGGCCTTGGCGCGGCTGTGCGACTTATCCGAAGTGGACGTGGTCGTGACGGACGCGGGGATCGAGGCGGGGCACCGGGCGATGATCGAGAAGGCGGGGTGCCGCGTGATCGTCGCGGAGTGATCCGGCGTGCTCACTTCAGTGATGGACGAAACCCCGCAGAAAAAGAACCAGCTACCCCGACCCCAGGGTAGCTGATTAAAAGGCTCGTGTTGTTCGGTGACGTGCAGTGCTGAGGGGAGTATCGGATGAGGGTCGCGGATCGCTTCAGGGGAAAATGATCGGCGCACGGGTGACGATCAATCCTCTTGTAGCATGCTCACCGGAACGCGCCCCGCGAAGCCCGAGTTGAGTTCGTGGAAATAGGCGACGCGCTCCTCGCCGAGCTTCCAGCAGAGGTAAACGTCGCGGCCCTGGTGGCGGCCGGTGAAGTCAATCAGGCCCGAGGTGAAGTCCTTGAGCTCGACGCCGATCTCGGTGAGTTCGTCGAGGTAGGCGTGGAGCTTGTCGATCGCGACGTCGAGCTCCGCCTGGATCGCCTTGTGCTGGTCGGCGTGGGCGGACTCGAGCTGCGCCTGGAGGTCGCCGGCGCGGGCGCGCGTGGCGACGATGTCGGAAACGACGCGACGGACGAGCGGCAGGGCCTTGTTGGCCTGTTCGAGGGTGAAGCGTTTGCGGGGCCTGGAGGAGTAGACGGGTTGAGGGGCTGCGGACTGGGGACCGGCCATATGATTTGCCGCCTTTCGGTGTCGCCGCCGACGGGGTCGGCGGCGCGGGGTACTTCGCGTCGCGAGGCCCGACGCCGGTCGATTATGACACCGACGTGGGGGGTGTCAATTCGGGAATTCGAGCAGGTGAAACGTTTGACAAGCGACGCAATCGGTGCGGGGTGGGGTTACGCGGATTGGGGGCCAGGCGACGGTGATTCGACGCACGAATCCGGAGCGGCGCTGCACGCTTGCGGGCAGAGACCGCTTGCGTTGCCCCAAGCTTTTCTGATCCCGCGCGATCGCACCCCCCCCGGTCTTCCCATCACACCATCCCCCGTCTCTGACCCCTAGCCCCCTGCCGCGGCGTGATCGGGGCCGCTCGCCTCAGGCACCGCCTTGATGAGCTCTTCGACGATCCGGTCCGGGCTGACGCCCTCGGCGTCGGCGTTAAAGTTGGTAAAGATCCTGTGTCTTAACACCGGCTTGGCGACGGCGCGCACGTCGTCGCACGAGACGTTTAACCGCCCGTGAAGGATCGCGTTGGCCTTCGCGCCGAGCACGAGGTATTGCGCCGCGCGCGGGCCGGCGCCCCACGTCAGCCAGTCGTTGATGAACTGCGGGGTGCCGATCTCCTTCGGCCGCGTCGCGCGCGTCAGGTTGACGGCGTAATCGACCACGTGGTCGCTCACCGGCAACTTCCGCAGCACTTTCTGCACGTGCAGGATGTCGGCCGCCGACAGCACCGGCTCCGGATCCGCGTCCAGATCCATCGTCGTCCGGCGGACGATCGCGCGCTCCTCCCTCTTGCTCGGATATCCGATGTTCACCATGAACATGAATCGGTCGAGCTGCGCCTCGGGAAGCGGGTACGTCCCCTCCTGTTCGACCGGGTTCTGCGTCGCCAGCACGAAGAACGGCGGCTCGAGCGCGTACGTGTGCCCGCCCGCGGTCACCTGGTACTCCTGCATCGCCTGAAGCAGCGCAGCCTGCGTCTTGGGCGGCGTGCGGTTGATCTCGTCGGCCAGCACGATGTTCGAGAAGACGGGCCCTTTGACGAACCGGAACTGGCGCTTGCCGGTCGTCTGGTCTTCTTCCAGCACGTCCGTCCCCGTGATGTCGGACGGCATCAAATCGGGCGTGAACTGGATGCGGTTGAAGGACAGCTTCAGCACGCGCGCGAGCGACGAAATCATCAGCGTCTTGGCCAGCCCGGGAACGCCGACGAGGAGGCAATGGCCTCTGGCGAACATGGCGGCGAGGAGGAGCTCGAGGACCTGGTCCTGGCCGATGATGACCTTGTGCAGTTCGGCCAGCAGCTTGGTCTTGACGGCGTTGAACCGCTCGATGAAGAGTGCGGCGGCGTCGACGGGGGACGGGCCGGCGGCGTGGTCGGAGGGTGGATCGGGGGCGGCGGTTTGGGACACGGCGATGGCTCCTCCGGGTTGATCCGTACCTATACCCGCAGGGGTGGGCGCGTGCGAGACGCGCGCGCGCGTGTGGAAACGACGGGTTTGAGTGCTTGCCGCGACAAAAGCCGCTAGACGCGCTCCGCAAGCGGACCGGCTAAAAGAGAAGGACCGAGCCCGTCCGTGCGTGGCCTGCGTTAATGCGACACCACGTACATCAGCACGTTCACGCCGAGCTTGAGGGCGTCGGCGTCCGCATATCCCTTGTTGTACGCCCGCGGGAGTTGTTCCCACCCGGCCGACAGGCTCAGCGGCGAGTAGATCACGCGAATGACCCCCTCCACCTCGATCGCCTCGATCTGCGGTGAGTCGACGCCCGGCGCGAGTTGCTTGCCGAGGGGTGACAGCACGATCTTCTTCGCATCGTGCACGAACGAGAACAGCGGGTGGTCGGCGGCGAGCGGCTTGAGCGCACGGTCCGCGTACACCTTCTTGATCTGCTCGCGAAAGGCCTTGTCGAACTCCGAGCTTCCGACCGCGCAATCGACGACGAGCGTCCCGCCATTATCCAGGTACTCGCGCAGGCGCTTGGCGGCGGCGTCGGAGAACGCGAACTTGCGCTGGCCGGACATGTAGATGACTGGGAACGCGAACAGCTCGCCCTTCTCGGGGTCGACGGGCGTCCGCTTGAACTGGACGTTGAGCGTGGTCGACTCGTCGATCTGCTTGAGCAAATTGGGCAGGCCGTGGGGCGTCGGGTCCCAGTCGCCGTTGTGGACGAGTTGGCCGAGCACGAGCTGGTCGCGCGTCTTGATGTCGGCCTGGTGGTAGACCTTGGCGTGAGAGAAGAACCGGGCGTACTGGTACTCGGCCAGGCAATAAGTGGTGATGTTCGCGCCGAGCTTCAGCGCATCGTGCTGGTGGTAGAGGATGCCGCCGTCGATCGGGTTGGCGTCGGCGTCCCACCCGCACGAGAGGTCGATGGGGCTGAAGATCACCGCCGCGCGCGTCCCGATGTTCACGGTCTCCAGCAGCGGTGGGATTGTCTTCCACGGGCCCTTGTCCTTGCGGACGCGCATCTCGGTGACCTTGTGGAACGCCTGGAAGAGCGGGTGGTCGGTCGGGATCGCGGCGAGCTCGCGGTCGGGGAAGATGCGGGCGATCTGCTCGCGGAAGGATTTATTGAACTCGGGGCGGCCGCAGTTCGAGTGAACGACCCAGGTGCCGCCGTCGGTCAGGTACTGGCGCAGGCGGGTGATCGTGCCCTCATCGAATTCCGGAAGCGGCTTCCAGCCGGTCAGGTAGACGATCGGGAGCTCGGCGGGGTCGTAGCTGAACTTGGAGAAGTCCGTGGCGACGAACCGGTAGCGCTGGCCGAGCTGGTCGTTGGTGAAGTTGACCCACTTCTCGATGTCGATGATTGTCGTTTCCCACTCGAACCCGGCCTTCTTCTGGGCGGTGTCGGAGAACGTGAGGCTGCCGACGAGCGCCGGCGGGCTGGGCTCGCGCTTCTTCTCCGATCGGCGGAGCGGAGTGGCTGGCAGCGGGAGGGGCGGCGCGCCCTCGCCGGCGTTGCGGCGCTGCGGGGTAGCCTTGGGCGGGATGTTCGCCTTGGGATTCTTAAATTCTTCGGCGGGCGCAGCACCGGTGATGACCAACACGATAGCAAGCGCGGTCCACGCGCGGCGCGGGGGGCGGGTCATGCAGGGCTCCTGTCTGACGGGAGTATATCGGATGGGCCAGTCAGGATCCGTGTTATAATCCGCACCCCCGGGATGCGGAATGCGGCACCCCATCATTCGCCTAAGCGTCGGCGGGATAAAAGTATAGCCGGTCCGCCTTGACGGGTTAGACACGGCGAATACTTTGGAGATCGGTCGGGGCTGGCGGGTTGGCATCCGCCAGCGAAGCGGAGGGATTTGGAGCGGCTGTGGAGATCAGACACCCGGGATACGCCTCGCCGCGGTCGGGCTGCGCACGAAGGTCGGGGTGCGCGCCGGTGTCGGGCGGGAGCGGTGGCCGAGGATTCACCGTAATCGAGTTGCTGGTGGTGATCGCGATCATCGGAATCCTGATCGCGATATTGCTGCCCGTGCTGACCCAGGCGCGGTCGTCGAGCCACGCCGTGGGGTGCCTGTCGAACCTCCGGCACATCACGCTGGGGCTGAACATGTACGCGGCGGAAAATAGGCACTCCTTCCCGGCGCCGGCGGACGTGAGCAAACAGTCGTGGGAGAGCGTGCTCCGAACGTACCTCACCGCCCGCGACGCCTACCACTGCCTGAGCGACGGCGGTGTCTTTGAGCAGTACGGGTCGAGCTACGACTGGCGCGACACCGGCGACCCCCGGACGACGGCGGCCGGGCGGACGCTGGGCGAGATCCGCCGGCCGAACGTGATCGTCGCCTTCGACGCGCTACCGGACTGGCACGGCCGGGCGAAAATCAACGCCGCGATGCTCGACGGGTCGGCGGCGACGATGAATTACCAGGACTGTTTGCGGGACCTGGATACGCCGATCGAGTGACACAACCCGTCCGGCGTGGGCCGCGGATTTTTCATCGTGGCCTCATGTGTCGGGGGTGCGTACGGGTAGAATCGCGCTTTATGCGAGTTCTGGTTGCCGAAGATCACCCGTCGCTGGCCCGCTCAATCGCGGACGGGCTGCGGGACGACGGGTACGCGGTCGATCTGACGTTCGACGGGAACGAGGCGCTGCACCTCGCGGCGGCCAACCCGTACGACGCGATCCTGCTCGACATCAACCTGCCGGGGCGCGACGGGTTCAACATCATCCAGGTGCTGCGCCGGCGCGACGTGAATACGCCGATCCTTTGCCTGACCGCGAAGGACACGGTGACGGACCGGGTGAAGGGGCTGGACCTCGGGGCCGACGACTACCTGGTCAAGCCGTTCGCGTGGGAGGAACTTCAGGCGCGATTGCGATCGGTCGTGCGGCGCGGGCACGGGCAAAAGTCTGCCGTGATTGTCGTGGGCGACCTGGAAGTCGACACGGCGCTCAAACTCGCGCGCCGCGGCGGCAAATCGATCGAACTCTCCGCCCGCGAGTACGCGCTGCTCGAGTACCTCGCCCACCGCCAAGGGCAGGTCGTGTCGCGGTCCGACATCTGGGAACACCTGTACGACCAGCACGACGAGACGACGAGCAACGTGGTGGACGTGTACATCGGGTACCTACGGAACAAGCTGGATAAGGAGTTTCCGACGAAGCTGATCCACACGCGGCGCGGGCAGGGGTATTTGCTGGGGGTGGAGCGGTGAGCGAGGGGAAACGTGAAACATGGCCACGAGATGGCTTCAGAAAACGAAAGGACGAAAAGACGTAAAGCCGACCCGGGCTTTCTTTACGTCTTTTCGTTTTTCGTTTTGCGCCCTGCCGTATCCTGACCTCCGATGACGCGCCGGATCACGCTTGCGATTCTGCTGACGACGTGGGCGACGCTGGTGGCGGGCGGGGTGGTCGCGTACCTGACCGTGCGGTGGGCACTGGTGGCGCAGCTCGATCACTCGCTGGTCTCGCGAGCGGGGACGATCCCCGAGTTGTCGCGACCTCCGACCACGGCCAGGCGCGCGGACCGGCCGGAGGGGGATAGTTACGTGATCCGGACGGCGGACGGGCGGCCGGTGTCGCCCCCGGCGGGGGGGCGGGCGGCGGGCGAACTGCGCGTGGTCGGGGCGGAGTTCAGTGGTCAATCAAACGGCGAGCGGCGGCGCGTGCTGACGCTGGCCGGATCGGCCCGGCTGGCGGACGGGTCGAACGCGCCGGTGACGGTCGTTTACCAGAGCTCGGCAGCGGAGCTGGACCGACTCCTGGACCGGCTGGCTCTGACCTTTGGCGTGTTCGGCGTCGGCGCGGGGCTCGTGACCGCGCTGGCGGCACGAGTCGTGTCTCGGGCGGCGCTGCGACCGCTGCGCGAGACGGCAGACGTCATCGGGACGATCGAGGCGAACACCCTGGACCGGCGGATCGACGCGGCCAAGCTGCCGCCGGAAATGACGCCGGTCGCCGGCCGGCTAAACGAGATGCTCGCGCGGATCGAGCGGGCGTACGCCCAGCGGCAGCAGTTCCTGGCGGACGCGTCCCACGAACTGCGCACGCCGGTCGCGGCGCTGGTGACCACTGCGGAGGTGACGCTGCGACGCCCGCGCGAGGCGGGCGAGTACGCGGCGCGCGTGGAAACGATGCTGGCGGACGCGCGGCTCCTCCGCGAGTTGGTCGAGCGGTTGATGGAGCAGTGCCGGGCCGACGCGCTGAGCCACGATGAGCCGCAGGTCGAAACGGACCTGGCCCCCCTGTTGGCGCAATGCGCCGACCAGGCCGCCGCGCTCGGGCTGGCGCGCGGGGTGACGGTGGCCCGGGACTGGCCGACGCCTTGCCCGGCCGTCACGCAAATTGGCCGGCTGCGGAGCGTGATTCAGAATCTGGTCGCCAACGCGGTCGCACACAACCGGCTGGACGGGAGCGTCGAGCTGGTTTGTAAGTCGGACAACAAAGAACTCCGGATCGAAGTGCGGGATACGGGCCCGGGGATCGCGGCGGAGCACCTGCCTCACCTGTTTGAGCCATTTTACCGAGTGGACAAGTCGCGATCGCACGAGGCGGGTCATATGGGACTGGGGTTGGCCCTCGTGAAGGCACA
>DATHXE010000370.1:0-11251 GCA_035459845.1 Tepidisphaeraceae bacterium
CAGATCGTCCGCTCGTCGAGGAAGCGGGCGAGGTCGTCGACGTGGCCGTCCGTGTCGTCGCCGACGATGCCCTCGCCGAGCCAGAGGACCTGGGATTGGCCGTAGTAGTCCCGCAGGTACCGCTCGACGTCTTTCTTCGAGAGCTTCGGGTTGCGGTTTTTGTTGAGCAGGCACTGCTCGGTCGTCAGCACGACTCCGGCCCCGTTGAAGTCGACCGCCCCGCCCTCCATGACCACGCACGCCGGGTGTTCGATGCCGTCCGACGTCCGCACCGGCCCCGCGCCCAGCCCGCCCTTCGGGTCGCGCGGGTAGAAGACCGGCAGCTTGAACTCCTCGGCGATGCGCGTGGGCACGGCGTCGTCGTCGCCGTAAGGGGGGTACTTACCGCCCCAGGCGTTGAAGCCCCAGTCGACGATTGCCGCCTGCGACTTTCCGCCGCGCCCCTTCTTCAGCACGAACGCCGGCCCGTGATCGCGGCACCAACTCTCGTTCGTTTTGATCTGATGGAAGAAGACGTTCTTGAGCGGGCACCCGTGCTGCTTGAGCTGCTCGGACACGATCCGAACGTAGTTCCCGTTCGGCACGTTGATGTGCACTTGCTCCCGCGGCGCGATCGTGGCGATGATGCGGGCCAGATTCTCCGGCACCGTGTGGTACTTGTCCGGAAACGAGATCCCCTCCGGCCGCGGCCAGGAGAACCACGTGGCGGCGTGCGGCGCCCACTCGGCGGGGAACGAGTATCCGAGGGCGGCGGGAGTTTGATCGAGGACTTTGAGTTTGGGCATGTGTAGGGTGGGCACTGCCCACCGTCCGCGCGATGCGCGATTGCTCGTTCGGAACCCCTTCGGCGAAACGGTGGGCAGAGCCCACCCTACGTCTGATCCACAAACCGCTTCGTAATGTTCCCGTACGCGTCGATCCGGCGGTCGCGGAGGAACGGCCAATGCGTCCGGCTGAACTCCACCTTGTCCAGGTCGCACGGCACGATCACGGTCTCTTCCCGGTCGACGCTCGCCCGGTGCACGACCTGGCCGTTCGGGGAGGCTACGAACGACTGGCCCCAGAATTGGATGCCTTCCTCGGAGTAAGGCTTGCCGTTCGGATCGAGGACCGTTTCCAGCCCGATGCGGTTGGGGGCGCACACGTAACACCCGTTGGCGATCGCGTGCGACCGCTGGATCGTCTCCCACGAGTCGTGCTGGGCGTGGCCGTACTCCTGCTTCTCGCTCGGGTGCCAGCCGATCGCGGTCGGGAAGAAGATGATCTCCGCGCCCTGCAGCGCGGTCAGGCGGGCGCCTTCGGGGTACCACTGGTCCCAGCAGACCAAGACGCCGATCTTGCCGAACGTCGTGTCGAAGGACTTGAAGCCCGTGTCGCCCGGCGTGAAGTAGAACTTCTCGTAGTAAAGCGGGTCGTCCGGGATGTGCATCTTGCGGTAGATGCCCTTGATCGACCCGTCCGTCTCCAGCACGACGGCGGTGTTGTGATACAGGCCGCTCGCGCGCTTCTCGAAGAGTGACGCGATGATGACAACGCCGTACTTCTTGGCGACCGCCGCCAGCGCGTCCGTGCTCGGGCCGGGGATCGTCTCGGCGAGTTGGAAGAACCGGTGGTCCTCGGCCTGGCAGAAGTAGAGGGAGCGGAACAGCTCCTGCGTGCAGATGACCTGCGCGCCCTTCTGCGCGGCCTCTTCCACGAGCCGCACCTGGTTGGCCAGGTTGGCGTCGGCGTCGGCGGTGCAGGCCATCTGGGTGATGGCCACGTTCACGATGCGCGGCTTGGCGGGATGGGTAGCGCGGGTGTTGTGCATGTCACGAGTAAGAACGACAACGCGACGGGGTAGTTCGGCGCGCCCGACGGATTTTCCCGTCTTAATCTTGGGCGGGCCGAATCTTACGGCGGGCGGCGACGACGACAAGCGGCCTGACGCATAATTTGCGTGCCGTGTGCCGCGTCGTGTAGCATCCGGCGGTCACGTTTCGCTACGGATTCCTCTCATCCGCGACGCCGCATGTCCCTCACCGTTCAACTGTTGCCCACCTCGGTCGGGGACTCGTCCCAGTTCCAGCCGCTGACCTCGTTCCTGGTCAACCGCACGATCGCGATCGACGCCGGCAGCCTCGGGTTTGCGCTGCGCCGGGATGACTTGGCGAACGTCGGCCACGTTGTCCTCACGCACGCCCACATGGACCACGTCGCGAGCCTGCCGATCGCGATCGCCGAGGTCTTCCCCGTGCTCAAACGCCCGCTAAGGATCTACGGCACCGAGCAGGTCGTGTCGGCGGTCCGAGCGCACCTGTTCAACGACGTCATCTGGCCCGACTTCGCCAGGATCAAGATGCTCAAGTCGACGCAGATGTCCGTCGAGTGGGTGCCGGTCCGCGAGCGCGAGCCGATCGAGCTCGACGGCGTCCGCCTGACGCTGGTGCCGGTCAAGCACGAGGTGCCGACGGTCGGCGTGATCGCCGAGGCGGGCGATACCGCGGTCATGTTCACTTCCGACACGACGCGCACCGACGAGATCTGGCAAGCGGCCGCCACCCGCGGACCGCGCCTCAAGGCCGTCTTCATCGACTGCTCGTTCCCGGACGAGCTGGAAGACCTGGCGTTCAAGTCCGGGCACCTGACGCCCAAGATGGTCGCCGAGGAGAGCAAGAAGCTCGGCCGGCCGGCGCGGGTGATGTGCGTGCACGTCAAGCCGGGGACGCGGGAAAAGACGCTGACGCAGATCGCGGCGCGAAGCGGTGAGGGATTGGAAGCCGTCGAGCTCGGGCGAACGTACCAATTCTGATTGCGCCGCAAGCACACGATCCGCGGGGACTCCCCCTGGGTCGCACGCGGTCCCACCGCTCAATCCGGAACCGCCTTCAGGTCCGCCGGGAGCGCGGTCAGGTCGTCCTTTCGCAGCTCCGCCAACAGCGCGGTCATTTCTTTGAGCTTGTCCGGATTCTCCGCCGCCAGGTTCTTCTTCTCCGACGGGTCCTCCGTGACGTTGTACAACTCCGGCATCGGCGCGGCGGCCCCGTTCCTGGCGATCAGCTTCCACCCGTCGTGCAGGACGGCCGAACTGGCCTTCATGGGGATGTAGACCGTCCGCGGCGTCGGCTGGGCAATGCCCGTGAGCACCGGCCACATGTCCTGGCCGTCGAACTTCGCTTCGCCCGCCTTGGGCCAGCCGGCGAGCTTCGTTATGGTGGGCATCCAGTCGGCGGCGTGCATCGGGGCGGTGGACTTGCCCGGCTTAAGCGTGCCGGGCCAGTTCGCCAGCGCGCACACGCGCACGCCGCCCTCGTAGAGCGTGTTCTTCTGCCCGCGCAGGGGCAGGTTACTGCTGAGCACGGGCGAGTCGGCAACCTTGCCGACGTAGGGGTTCTTCCCGCCGTGCAGGCCGCCGTTGTCGGAGGTGAACACGATCAGCGTGCGCGCGCGTTCGCCCTTGTCGTCGACGGCCTTCACGAGTTCGCCGACCTTCGCGTCCATCTGGCTCACGAACGCGGCGAAGCGCCGGAGCGAATCGTCCTTGGCCGGGGCGTCGTCGAACTTCACGCCGTCGTAGAGCTTCTTGTACTGCTCGGGCGCGTCGACCGGGATGTGCACGGCCTGGAACGGGACGTAGACGAACCACGGGCCCTTGGCGGACTTGATCCGGTTGACGGCGTCGGCGGTCACGAGCTCGGTCGCGTTCCCCTCTTCCTCGATCACCTTCAGGTCGCGGTGCCAGGTGTTCTGGTAAGGGCCCTTGCGGTACTGGTGCGTCCACGGGTCGACGGCGCCGGTCATCGAGCCGTAGGAGTGATCGAACCCGCAGTGATTCGGGCCCCACTCGGCCTTCGAGCCCAGGTGCCACTTGCCCGAGAGCGACGTCGTGTACCCGCACTCCTTGAGGGCACTGGCGAGCGTGGTCGTGCCGGGCGGGAAGGCGCGGAGGTTCGTCGGCGCCAGCACGTGCGGGCCGAACCGGCTGGTCCATCGGCCGGTGAGCAGCGCCGTGCGCGTGGGCGAGCAGACGGGCTGGACGTAATGCCGATCCAGTTCCAAGCCGGTCTTCACGAGCGCGTCGAGCGCCGGCGTCTTGAACCGGGAGCCGTGCCAGCCGACGTCGGCCCAGCCGAGGTCGTCGGCGACGATGAGGAGGATGTTGGGCTTGTCGGGCGGGGCGGCGAGGGCGGCGAGGGTTGATATGCACAAGACCGCGAGTGACACGAATCGCATCATGAGGGGCTCCTGCGGAGGACTACTCGGCGGACGGCCCGGCGTTCATTCCACTACGACCCACACCGCGTCCTTCGGTAGCTCCACTTCCACGCCGGCCGCGCCTCTCTTGACCGCCACCTCTCCCTTCGCGTATCCCGCCAGGTCCAGGACGCGCGCCTTGGCGAGTGACGCGTTCTTGATCGTCACCGTCGCCTTTGCATTCTCGATCCGCCAGGGCGGCTTGCCCGTGTTCACGATCTCCTCGCCCGCGATCGTTTCCTTGCCGCGTTTGACGTCCACGGCCCTAGTCTTCCAGCCGCCCATGCGAGCCGTGGTGCCGACCTGGATCAGGATGCGCTTGGAGTCCTTGATCGCGAGCCCGTCGAGGGCGGTCACGGCGATCGTCGCGTAGTCGTTGGCCGACGTGATCGAGACGTCGGGGAGGTCGAACTTGCCGCCGGCCTTTGCGAGGAATCCGCTGACGCCTTGGAAGCGTGGCGACCCGACGGTGCACAGGCCGGCGTCGTAGTTCAGGGCGATCTCGCCGGTCATGCTTTTGACGGTGGATGACTTGCGGTCGATGTATTTGGACAGGTCGGCCGTCTTCGTGCCCGACGGGTCGCCGCCGACTTTCACCTTGACCGGGCCGACGAGGAACGCGAGCGGATCGACCTCCTGCTTGATCGGCGAGTCGGGGGCGAAGTCGCCCTTGTCTCGGTTCGGGTCGAACTTGTCGGCCTCGGCGATGATCGGGAACTTTCGCTCCCAGACCGCGCCCGGGGTGCGGTGTTCGAGCACGGCGGGCTCGGTCGCCTCGGCGATGTAGCCCATGCGGAACGCCAGGGCGTTCGCGGGGAACTGGCCGATGCCTTCGGGGGTGGCGACGGACCACTTGTCGATGGCGTGGGAGGTGCCGACGTTCCAGAAGAGGCGGCGCGGGTCGGTCAGCCAGGTCGGCTCGCCGGTGGCGAACCAGTACGTCGCGTCGACGCCCGTGAGCGACTGGTAGGCGGCCACCAGGAATGGCCCCTCGCTCTGGTACAGGGCGGGGTGCACCCACGCGACCTCGGTGAGGATCATCGGGAACCCGGCCTGCTGCTTGACGCCGACGGGCATCGTCAGCGGGCGCGTGAGGGTCGACTGCGAGACGAACTGGTGGCCGGGGTCGATGCGGTAGCCGTTGTTGGCGCCCGTGTGCATGACGCCGGTATAGCGGTTGAGCGCGACGACGTCGGTGGCTGTGTAGGACCAGCGCTCGGCGTCGTCGAGGCGGGCTGCGTCGGCGCTGCGCCAGTTCATCGCGTTGACGAGCTGCTTGCAGCCGAGCGCGCGGTAGTGGGCGGTGACGTCGGCGTAGAACGCGTGCATTCGCCAGGCGAGGAACTCGGTCTGGTCGGTCAGGCGCTTGGCGCGTCCGCCGGCGGCCTTCTGCAGCATGTCGTACGTCTGATAGAACCAGACGATTCCGTTCGGCAGGTCGTCCTGCTTCAGTTTCTCGCCGCCCCATGCTTCGACCGCCTTCTCGGTCGACCCGTACTTCTTGGCGAGCCACTCGCCGAACTGCTTGGCGAGGATCTTCTTCTGCGGGTCCTTGATGCCCTGGAAGGTCCAAAAGAGCAGGCTGTCCTCGTTCTTGACCTGGATGATCGCGACGGCCGGCTCGTCCTTCAGCGCGACGCCCGTCTCGGGGTGCTTGCGCGTGTAGAGCTCGCGCGTCCAAGCCTTGTAGGCGTTCTGGAGGTCGGGATTGAAGAACATGAGTCCCCACAGCTCGACCCCGGCATAGCCCTCGATGTTCCAGCTTGCAGGGGCTTTGGCGTGCGCCCAGAAGGGGCTGATCGTCGTGTAGATGCCGTGCTTCTTGGCGACTGCGACGAAGCGGATGATCCCGTCGATCGTCTTGTCGTTCACGTCGGTGATCTTGGCGCCCTCCTTCTGCACGGAGACGTCCGTGTGGATGCGCACCATGTTCACGCCCATCTTGGCGAGGAACCGGCAGTGCGTTTCCATCTCGGCCGGCGCCTTGCGGTAGACGTCGGAGCCGATCGCCCAGAAGCGGATCGGCTTGCCGTCGCCGCGGACGAAGCTCTCGCCGTCGGGCGACCGGCCGATCGGGCCGGTCTCGCCGGCGACGCGCTCGTTGAGCGCGCGCAGGTCGAGCACGGCGTCGTCGGTGAACTTGTCGGCAGGGGGGTTCCACGCCCACGTCTCAGCCTCGTTCCAGCCGGGGGCGACGTCGGCGAGTGCGGCCTGCGACGAGAGCAGACCCGTGATCAGCGCGATCCCGAGCAAGGTCGATTTCATGGCGGGGAGCATACCCGCGCGCAACGAAAAACCCGCGGCTCGGGCCGCGGGTTTCGCATTCGCTTGATGTCGGATGTCCGGGTGAGAAACCCGTCTTCGCGCACGGACGGTGCGAAGCCGCGAGCGGCGTGGCGACCCGTTCGGACAGGGGCTTATTCCAGCGCGGCCAGCCGTGACTGGGCCTCTTCGAAGGTCGGGTCGAGCTCCAGCGCCTTCTTATACTCCGCCTTCGCCGCCTGTTTGCGGCCGACCTGTTCGTACACCGACGCGAGGTTGTAGTGCACTTCGGCGGGCGCCAGCACGGCCTGCAGTTGCAGCGTCGCCTCGGCGGTGCGGTTCAGGCGGGCGAGCATCAGCCCGTAATTCGTGCGGCACGGGACGTTCTTCGCGTCGCGCTCGATGCCCTTCTTGTAGTGGGCCTCGGCCTCGTCGGTCCGGCCGGACAACTCGTAGCAGAACCCCAGATTGCTGAACGCGATCGCGTCCCCGCCGGTGACCTCGACGTACTTCTTCCAGACCGGGAACGCCTCGCCCCACTTGCGGGTCAGCGACAGGCACAGGCCCTGGCGGTACATCGCGCCGCGGTGGTCGGCCTTGAGCTCGAGCGCCTTTTTGTACTGCTTGACGGCGCTCGCGTAGTCCATGCTGTTCTCGGCGACCTGGCCGGCGGCGAAGTGCGTGTCGGCGGTGATCGGCGGGTCCTCGGTCGTCTCGAACTTGTTCCGCTCGCCGTTCATTTGCCGCGCCTGGTCGGGCGAGACCCCGCCCATCGCGCCGCCGCCGCCGTTGGACGACGAGCACCCCACCACGAGCATCAGCCCGGCGAGCACCGGCCACACGATCCGATTCGACGACGTCCGCATAAGGCGCACCTGTGAAGGGTTGAACAACTTCGCAACGGTTGTATCGACCATTCGGCGTGGAACGTTTGCCCAAACGTGCGTCGCGCGATCGTCGCCCTCCGTCCCATAAACTGCGATTTCCCGTGCGCCCGCCTGGCCCTCGCGAGTACAATCCGAGCCCATGTCGTCCCAAGACATCGGCGGGGCGCTGCGGCGCCTGGCGGAACACCGCATCGAGCAGGCGATGCGCGAGGGGAAGTTCGACAACCTTTCCGGCGCGGGTCAACCCGTCGACCTCGATTCGATGCCGGTCGACGAGAACGCCCGGATGATCTGGTGGGCGCTCAAGATCATGCGGCAGGACGACCCGCCGCCACGACCCGAGCGAGACGTGGTTCCACCGCGCCCCGTCCCTCAACGCGCGGCGGCGCGCGACCCCTTTCAGTGCGGCGATGTGCTCTGCGGAACGCGCAATCACCCCGGCGCGCGATTTTGCCGCCGGTGCGGGCGGCCGGTCCTCTGAGCGGTGCAGCCGGATTTACCAGTACAGCCGCAACGGGACGTGCTGGGCCTTCAGGTTGATCAAGACCGTCGCCAAGCCGCAGACGACCAGCATGGCGGCCTGGAGGCGGCCCACGGGTCGCCCGAAGCAGGTCAGGCGCGGCTCCGGAGTGTATTTCCAGAGCCAGCCCGAAGTTTTGGCCGCGGCGACGTCGGCTTCGGTCGCCTCGCCCACGACGACGACCTCCACGCCCCGCTTGGTCGCGAAGCACTCGGCCTGCACGGCCGTGGCGGTCTCGATCACCAGCGTCACGTCCGATTCGCGGTGAACTCCCCGCACCGCCCACATCGGGTCTTTCGCACGTCGTCTGGCCATGGGTCTGCCTCCAGGATAGTCAGCTCTATTCATCCAATAAACTGGCGGTCCGGGCAAACCCGAAACAAGGTCAGACAAAAAGGCGACCCGCCAAGGGTTGCTTGGCGGGTCGCACGGCTTTACTCCCGGTCTCCCAATGGGGGGAGGAACCGAACATGAGGCCTAATAGCGCACGGGGGTGAAGCTGAACTTCTGCCCGCCGAGGGCGGCCTGGGCCATCAGCCCGCCCTTGGTGTGTGTAAAGACGGCGACGCCGTCGGCGTACTTGGCGTCAGACGAGGCGCCGCTCTTGAGCGCGACCGCCGACGCCTTGGCCTGGAATTCCAACCGGTTGTTCACAAACCGGTCGAGGGCCGCGGGCGTCTCGAACGCGATCACCTCGATGTAATTCTGACCGCCGACCTGGAAGCCGATCGAGGCGAACGTGACCTGGGCGTTGCCGATCAGGTCCTTGCCGCGATAGACCTCGCCGCGCCCGCGGCCGCCACCGATGATCAGCGCGCCCTCGCCGACGGACGGGAAGATCACATAGGCGTGTGCCTTATTGAGGAAGTCCTGGAGAGCGGGGTCGGTCGCGTAGAGGGTCTCACGTGCCTGCACCACCGCGTTGTGCAGTTCGGCCTTACCTTCTTCCGTCGGCGGGGAAGTTTGACAGCCACCGAGGCCGGCGACGCAGAGTCCAAAAACCAGAGCCGCGATGAGCGACTTGTGCATGACGATCTCCTTCTTCACGGAGCCAAGAACGGTCGGTCGAACGCGAATCACTTCGGAACCGGACGCCGATCCCTCGCGTTCCACGATGTTGCCTGGACGTTAGCCCGCCTCAGGCGATCTCGACAATGGCAAAAATCCCGTGGGCCGACCCGGAGCGCCCGAGTCATCGGGAAGGACTCGGGCGGGTGAACGATCTTCTGGCAAACGATTGAACTTGCGGAAATTCCTATTGGTGCGAATATGCCCGCTGTAGGATTCATGGACGGATCCTACACTGCACCGCTCCTCTACGGAGGTGCCTCATGTCCGCGACCGCCGCGCCACTCGACGTCTCATCGCTCAGCCTGGATGACCTGCTCGCCCGCGAATGGCTGACCACCAACGGGCTGGGGGGATTCGCCGCCTCGACCGTGGCCGGCGCGAACACGCGCAAGTACCACGGCCTGCTGGTGGCCACGATGTCGCCTCCCGTGCGGCGGATGGTGTTGCTGTCGCGCGTCGAGGAGACCGTCTTCACCGACGGCTGGCCCCACGCGCTGGCGACCAACGAATATCCTGAGACGGTAAATCCGGAAGGGTACAAGCTGATGCGCGGGTTCGCGGCGGACCCGTTCCCACGGTGGGCCTTTCAGGGGGACGGATGGGCGCTGGAGAAACAGCTCCAGATGCTCGACGGGGAGAACACGGTCGTTCTGAGCTACACGCTGCTGGGCGCCGCGAAGGGCGTGGAGATGGAGGTGCGCCCGCTGTTCGCGCTGCGCGGGATTCACGAACTGATGTACCAGTGGAACGGGAACCTGGTGCCCCGCGCTTCAGGCGCGCGCCCCACGTTAGCCGCGGGTCAACGACCTGCGGACGCGCCGGACCACAAGGGCGTTGACCTGACCCACCTCCACATCCCCGCGACGCACCGGACGCCCGAGGTGTTTTTCGCGCACGACGGGCGGTGGCGGGCCGAGGCGTACTGGTACCTCAACACGATCTACCGGCGGGAATCGGAGCGGGGTTACTCGGGCCTCGAGGACGTGTGGGCGCCGGGCGTGACGCGGTACCGGCTGATCCCCGGGCAGACGGTGCACTTCGTCTGTTCGACGGACCCGATCGACCTGGAGCGGGCGGTGGCGCGGGCGCGGGAGCAGGAAATGCGGCCGCGTTCGGCGCCGGTCGCGTGCGCGCTGCCGCGCGGGGCGGACGAGGACGTCGCGGGTCTGCGCCGGGCGGCGGACCAGTTCGTGGCCCGGACGCGCGAGGGCCGGCCGGCGCTGGCGAGCGGCTACCCCTGGGCGGCCCCGCACGGGCGCGACACGATGATCGCGCTCCCGGGCGTGCTGCTGACGACGGGCCGGTACGAGCAGGCCAAGGAGTTGCTCGAGGACTTCGCCTCGCTGGCGAAGAACGGGCTCATGCCGGGCGAGTTCCCGACGGACGGGACGGCCCCGCGGTACACGGCTGCCGACACGTCGCTCTGGTGGGTCAACGCGCTGCACGCGTATCTGAAAAATACGGGCGACGACGCCACGGGCCGGGCGCTGTTCGACGTGGTCGACCAGACGCTCACGGCGATGTTCCGCGGGACGGGGTTGGGCGTCCGCGCCGACCACGAGGGGCTTTTGACGGCGGGGTCTTCGACGACGGCGGTCACGTGGATGAACGCGCAGGTGAACGAATCGCCGATCACCCCGCGGCACGGGCGGCAGGTCGAGGTCAACGCGCTGTGGTACAACGCCCTGCGGATCGGGGCGGACCTGGCCCGGCGGTACCATTTCCCGGTGCGAGCGGAGGAACTGTTCACGCTCGCCAACCGGGCGCGGCACGCGTTCAACGCGGCGTTCTGGAACCCCCAGGCATCGTGCCTGTTCGACGTGGTGGGCGACGGCGGGAACGACCCGGCGGTGCGGCCGAATCCGTTGCTGGCGATCTCGCTACCGTACCCGGTGCTGAACCCCGATCGGCAGCAGCAGGTGTTCGACCGGGTGCGGGACGACCTGCTGACGCGGTACGGGCTGCGGACGTTGTCGCCGCGCGACCCGAACTATCACGGGCGGTATGGCGGTCCGGTGCTGTCGCGCGACGGGGCGTACCACAACGGCCCGGCGTTCCCGTGGCTGCTCGGGCCGTTCGTGACGGCGTTCGGGCGGCTTTACGGGCGGTCGCCGAGCGCCCGGCGCGAGGCGGCGGACATGCTCCGGCCGTGCCTGGAATACATGAGCGGGGCGGGGCTGGGGCAACTGCCCGAGTTGTTCGACGGGGAGCCGCCCTATCACGCGGGCGGCCTGCCGGCTTCGGCGCGGTCGGTGGGGGAGGTCTTGCGGGCGTACGT
>DATHXE010000371.1:0-2279 GCA_035459845.1 Tepidisphaeraceae bacterium
CGGGCAAATACGCCAGCACGACTACCGCCCGACCCTTCCCCTTCGCCGGGAACTTCGCCAGCGCCTCCAGCACCGCCGCGCGCGGGTCGCTCGCGGTGATTCCGCTCGTGGCGTACCGCGGCGACACGACGCCGACCACTAAAAACGCCCGCCCGCCCCGCTCCACCTCGCGCGCCTCCGGCGCGACCTCCTTCCCGTCCGCCGAGCGCGCGTTCGCAGACACGAACGGCGCGCCCGTCTTCGCCGCCAACTCGCGCAGCGCCTCGGCCCCCAGCGCGAGCTCGCTCTTGCCCAAATTGTGCGCCACCACCCCCATCGCCCGCTCGCCGGTCAGGATCGCCTCGAACTTGTCCCGGTGGTAACCGCTGACTCCGCCCGCCGCGCCACCGACGTCGAGGTAGAGCACGTTAGCGCCGCCGCCGCCGCCGCCGCGCAACCCAACCAGGTACGTCCCACGGCGCGGCAGGCCGCCCGATTGGTTCGACGCGCACCCGCACGGGGTAAGCCAGCCGGCCGTGTCGCCACTGACTGCAATGACGACGGACTTCGGATTCGCGACCGGCGTGGCGCGCTCGCACCCCGTCGCCGGTGTGATCAGCGCGCCCAAACCGGCCAGGAAGATTGCCGCGCCCAATTGCCGCATGTGCCTCGCATCCCTCGAATCCCGCGCCCGTCAACCCTCTCCCGGTCACTGAAGTGACCAAGCCTTGCTCGAACACCCAAGACCGATCACGACGCGTTAGTGCGACTTACAACACTCTTCTTCTCTGCGACACCTCCGCGCCCTCTGCGTCTCTGCGGTGAGCATTCAAAAGCGAAGCTCAGTGCGTCAGCGCGTACGCCAGAATATTCACGTTCACCTGCACGCAGTTCGTGATCTCGTTCCCGCCGCAGCAGCAGCAGCCCTGGGTGTGGGCCGTGTCGTTCAGGCCGTCCTGCGAGTACAGCACGCCCAGCCGCCCGCCCATGCTCACGCCCTCGAGCGGGCGGATCGACCCGTGCTTGGCCTTGAGCTCCGTGATGTCGTGCACCGTGTGGAAGACCGGGTGCGTCATCGGGATCGCCGCCAGCGGGGCGTCGGCGAACACCTTGGCCATCTCCGACCGGAACGACCGGTCCCAGTCGGGCGACGAGCACCCGGCCGACGCGAGCAGGAACCCGCCCCGTTCCACGTACTTCCGCAAGTTCTGCCGCTCCGAGTCGAGCAGCTCGAACGCCCCTTCGCCGGTCATGATGACCATCGGGAACTCGAACAGTTCCTCGCCCCCGAGCTTGACCGCGTGGAACCGCCGGCTCGTCGAGATCGACGACGCCTTCTCCGCCTCGACCAGGAAGTGGTCGGAGAAGCACTTGCTGGTCTTGGTGCCCGCGTACACGAGGTTGGCGACCTGCACGATCCCCTGCGTTTCCCCGCCCGCCTGCTTGGGCTCCGCGCCCGCGGGCTTCGCGCCCGCCGCAGCCTTCTCAGGTTTCGCCGGCGCCGACGCCGCTGGCGCATCTGATTTCACGGGCGCCGCGGGTTTCGCCGCCTCCGGCGCCGGCGCGTCCGCCGCGATCAACACACCCATCGGGAGCGCGGCCGCAACGAGCATCGCAATCATCTTACGATTCATGGCAGGTCCTTTTCGTGCGTCGAAGCCCACGACCAAACATCCCGCTTCTCTGCGCCACCTCCGCGACCTCTGCGTCTCTGCGGTGACAATTCCGCCGAGCGACCGATGCCTCACTTCGTCCCGATCTCGTCCGCGACCCGGCGGAAGTAGTCGCCCACGCGCCGCTTGTACGCCGCCGGCACCGTCGCGTCCGACTCGCCCGTCGACGTGCCCTTGCCGCCGACGCCGACGTCGCCCGGGTTGCCGCGGTCGGTCATCCCGCCACGCCCGTCGCCGGATGCGCCCTTGTCCGACCGTCCGCTTCCGGCCCGAGACTCGCGCGCCGTGCGCGCCAGGTCGCCGTACATGCCGACGTTCCGCAGCGTGCTCCGCCGGGCCGTCTGCCCGCCGCCGCCGCCACCCCCGCCGCCGCGCGACAGGCCTTCGGCGCCCAGCAGCTGCTCGATCGTGTTCCCGAGCCCCTCGGCCAGGCCCGGCCGGAAGACGAGCTTGCCGACGGCCCCGTCGCCCATCGCCTTACACCGGGAGATGAACTGCTCGAGGATGTCGGCCGCCTCTTTCGCTTTCGCGTGGCCGCCCGTCCCGTCGAAGTCGGCCAGCCGCTCGTGCGCCTCGCTCATCGCCTCGTTCGCCCCGCTCTCGCGCACCTTCTGCACGAACTCCTGG
>DATHXE010000372.1:0-3738 GCA_035459845.1 Tepidisphaeraceae bacterium
GTCCAGCGCGTACAGCAGGTGGCCGACCGCCGTGTCCGCCTGCCCGACCGCCCGGATCTGCTCCGGCGTGCCCCACCCGATCGTGTGCCCGATGAAGTCCACGTACGGCAGGTGCACCAGCATCACCTGCGGCCGGTGCTCGCGGATCATCCGCACCGCCCGCCCCGCCACCTCCGCGTCCGTCACCGACGTGCGCCCGACCTTCGCCTTGTCGTCCGGCCACTCGTCCTTCTCGAGGTCGTCGCCCTCCTCCTTCGCTGGCTTCGTCGCGACCGGCTTGGTCGTCGGCGGCACGATCCACGACCAGTCCACCGAGCCGGGCCGCTCGAACGTGTCGAACTTCGTCTTGCCCGCCGCCAGCGCCGTCGTGTACCCGTACTGCTTGGCGATGTCGAACAGCGTCCGCCCCTTCGGGAACACCGCCTTCTTCAGCGGCAGATCCCGATTCCACTCGATCTCGTGGCGGTGCGGCGGGACGCCCGTCAGCATCGAGACGTGCGACGGGAGCGTCCGCGAGACCGCCGTCGTCCGGGCCCACATCGTGAACGAGCCGCCCCGCATCAGCGCGCGGAGGTTCGGCACGTCGGCCCGCGTCAGCAGGTCCGGGCGCAGGCCGTCGATACTGATGATCAGCACGCGGTCGACCGCGTCGATCGGCCGGGTCGCCGGTCGATAGGAAACCCGCGTCGTCGCGGGCGTCGCCGAGGACGGTGCGATGGGGGACGGTGGCTCCGGTTCGGCCGCGAGCGTCACGGCGACCACGGACAACACGGCGGCCAAGGCGGCGGGGGCGGTTCGGGTGCGCATGCGCCTACCGTGCCGCCGGGCGGTGTGGCCCGTGTTAAGCCGGCGCTGCCGTCGTATGATCGGGCAGAGCCCGCGCGCCGTCGTTAGCGCACTCTTAACCTGCCCCGGCTACCACTGGACGCGTGAACATGATCACGCCCGCACCCCAATCCGCCCTCACACCGCCGGTCACGCCGCCCGCCGCGGCCGAGCCCGCCCCCGCCGCCGAGTTCCTTAATCGCGACCTCTCGTGGCTCGAGTTCAACCGCCGCGTGCTGGCGATGGCCGTGGACGACCGCACCCCGCTCCTCGAGCGCGTCCGGTTCCTGGGCATCTTCACGTCCAACCTGGACGAGTACGTGATGAAGCGGGCCGCGTCGCTCCGCACGTCGGCGCGGCAGCAGCAGGTGATCGCGGCCCCGCCGGGCGTCGGCCAGCCGGTCGGGTTGTCGGTCGACGGCCGCACGCCCGCCGAGACGCTCGCCGCGATCCGCCAGGCGATGATCCCCATGCTCCGCGAGCAGGCCGAGTGCTTCACCCGGCAAATCCTCCCGGCCCTCGCCGCCAACGACATCCACCTGCTCGCGTGGGACGACCTGACCGAGCCCGAGCGGCAGACCGCCTCCCGGTACTTCGAGTCGCACGTCTTCCCCGTCCTCACCCCGCTCGCCGTCGACCCCGGCAGCCCCTTCCCGTTCATCTCCAACCTCTCCATGTCGCTCGGCGTCGTCCTCCACCACCCGGACCGCGGCGACCACCTCTTCGCCCGCGTCAAGGTGCCCGAGGTCCTCCCCAAGTGGATCCGCGTGAACGGCGTCGGCGCCGGCGGGCCGTACCGCTTCGTCGCCCTTTACGACCTGATCCGCCACCACCTGAGCGACCTGTTCCCGGACATGGCGATCGCGGACGTGATGCTGTTCCGCCTGACGCGCAACGTGGACGTCGAGCGCGACGAGGAGGACGCCGACGACCTGCGCGAGCTGATGCAGGCCGAGATCAAGCAGCGCAAGTTCGCCCGCGTCGTCCGTCTCGAGCGCGGGCCGGACCCGAACCCGTGGATCGCCGAGTTCCTCATGTCCGAGCTCGAACTCACCGAGGACGACGTGTACGAGCTCCCCGCCGAGCTCGACTACGACGACCTCCGCGTGATCGCCGACCTCAACATCCCGCGCCTCCGCTACGAGCCCTGGGTGCCGACCGTCCCGCCGCGCCTGGCGGACGAAGACACCGACATCTTCGCGATCATCCGCGCCGGCGACCTGCTCCTGCACCACCCGTACGAGAGCTTTTCCGCCAGCGTCGAGCGGTTCATCAACACCGCCGCCGCCGACCCCAAGGTGCTGGCGATCAAGATGACCCTCTACCGCACCACCGAGGCCAGCCCGTTCGTCAGCTCGCTCGTGCGGGCGGCCGAGGCCGGCAAGCAGGTCGTCTGCCTGATCGAGCTCAAGGCCCGGTTCGACGAAGAGCGCAACATCGGCATCGCCACCGCCCTCGAAAAGGCCGGCGTGCACGTGCTCTACGGCATCGTCGGGCTTAAGACGCACACGAAGACGACGCTGGTCGTCCGCGAAGACGCAGACGGCATTCGCTGCTACGCGCACGTGGGCACGGGCAATTACCACGCGACGACGGCCAAGCTGTACACGGACCTGGGGCTGCTGACGTGCGACCCGGACGTGACGCGGGACGTGGTCGAATTGTTCCACTACCTGACGGGGCGGTCGCTCAAGCGGAACTACCGCCGGTTGCTGGTCGCCCCGGTCAACATGCGGGACCGGTTCATCGAGATGATCGAGCGCGAGACGGCTCACGCGAAGGCCGGGCGGCCGGCGCAGATCGTCGCGAAGATGAACGCGCTGGAGGAGCGAAAGATCATCCGCGCTTTATATGATGCGTCGCAGGCGGGGGTGAAGATCGAGTTGATCGTGCGCGGGTTCTGCACGCTCCGGCCGGGGGTGCCGGGGTTGTCGGAGAACATCAGGGTGCGGTCAATCATCGGGCGGTTCCTCGAACACTCGCGCGTGTACTATTTCCGGAACGCCGCGGCGGACCCGGCGGACGGGGAGTTCTACATCGGGTCGGCGGACTGGATGTCGCGCAACCTGCTGGCGCGGGTGGAGGCGATCGTCCCGATCGCGCGCAGGCCACTGCGCGAGCGCCTGTGGGGCCTGCTGCAGATCCTGCTGTCCGACCGCCGACAGGCGTGGATGATGGCGGCGGACGGGTCGTACGCACAAGCCCGGCCCGAGTCCGACGGCGACCTGGGGACGCACGTGATCCTCATGAACCTGGCGCGGCACGAGGCGGTGGTGTCGCCGGAAGAGCTGATGCTGCTGCGATAGTGGTCGCGATCTTACGACTGCGAGTTTCGTATGACCGAGCCGCACAACCCACGGAGCAAGTTCCGTGGGCTTTCTCTGTGACTCGAATGCAAACCGGGCGGGCCTCTCGCGAGGCCCGCCCGGGTCGTTTTCGGACGCACCCGACTCCACAGGCGTCGGCGTGGACTACGCCTGCCGCCGCCGGCGCTTGCCGAGCAATGCCGCCGCCGCGACGCCCGCCAAGCCGAGGGAGCCCGGCTCGGGCACCGCGGACGGGGCCTGCGGCACGCCGGTCTCGCCCGCGGCGGCGAGTTCCTGGGCCAGCGCCCAATCCGCGGCGAAGTCCGGGGCCGGGCCGGCCGGGCCGGCCAGCGTGGACCCGTAGTTGTTCGACAGCTGCACCAGGTCGTTGAGCCCGACCTCGCCGTTGTAGTCGAAGTCGCCGTCGTACCAGCCGACGGCCGTCGGGCTGCCGTAGTGGTTGGCCAGCCGCACCAGGTCGTTGAGCCCGACCTCGCCGTTCAGGTCCGCGTCGCCGGCGAGCGTCGCGCGGACGATCAACCCGGTGTCGTCGACGGTTGGCGTGACGCCCTGGCCGAGGTCGACCGTGCCGGACGGGACGCCGGCC
>DATHXE010000373.1:0-2871 GCA_035459845.1 Tepidisphaeraceae bacterium
TGTCGATGCTCGGGGGGGCGGTGAGTTTGGTGTCGGCGGCGTTCATCGTCTTCTCGACGCTTTCGATGGGCGTGGCCGAGCGGCAGCGGACGCTGGCGATGCTGCGGGCGATCGGGGCGGTGCGCGGGCAGATCGCGCGGCTCGTGTTGGCGGAGGGCGTCGGGCTGACTCTCGCCGGGGCGCTCCTGGGCGTTCCGCTGGGGCTGTTCTGGGCGTGGCTGCTGACCAAGTGGCGTGCCGACTTCTTCACGAGCGGATTGGTCGTGGACCCGGCCGGGATCTGGATGGGAATCATCGGGGCGGGCGTGGCGGCGCTGGTCGCGGGCATCATTCCCGCCTTTACCGCGTCGCGCGTCAGCCCGCTGGAGGCGATGACCCCGCTGGCGCGGCCGGCGTCGTTTCGCGTCGCGATCGCGTGCTTTTTCATCGGCCTGTGCGGGGTGGCGTTCGATACGGTCAGCATTTACCTGTCGGGCGCGTCGGCTGACGTGAAGTTCATTGCGCATTTCGCGGTCGGCCTGCCGGGGATCTTCGTGGGCGCGTTTCTCATTGCGCCGTTGCTCGTCCGGGCGACGGATTTGCTTCTGGCCAAGCCCGTGGCGCGGCTGCTGCGTGTGCAGCCGCGGCTGCTGCGGCAGCAGCTCTCGGGCGCGGGGACGTGGCGCGCGGCTGGCACGGCCGCGGCGCTGATGGTCGGCCTGGCGGTTTTGGTGGTCCTGCAGACGGTCGGCCATACGATGCTGAGCGGGTGGAAGCTGCCGACGAAGTTCCCGGATTTGTTCGTCTACATTCCGAACCAGCGGATTCCCGTGACGGACATGCCCCGGCTGCGCGAGATCAAGGGGATCAAGGACGGGCAGGTCACGCCGCTGGTGATCGGCACTCCGGGCCTGGGGGAGACGATGAGCGCGCTGAGCATCGCGCTGATCCCCGATTCCACCATGTTCGTCGGGATCGAGCCGGACAAGGCGCTGGACATGATGGAGCTCGAGTTCCGCGAGGGCTCCGCCGCCGCCGCCAAGGAAGCTCTGAAGACGCCGGGGCACCTCATCGTCACCGAAGAGTTCCGCGTTCTGAAGAACCTGCACGTGGGCGACAAGCTCTCGCTGATGACGCTCAAGGGGAAGCGGGACTTCACGATCTGCGGCGTCGTCTGGTCGCCGGGGATCGACGTGATGGTGCAGATGTTCGACCTGCGCGGGTCGATGGAGACGCGGTCGGTGTTCACCGTGTTCGGCTCGCTGGACGATGCGCGGGACCAGTTCGGGTGGAACAGCGCGTTCCTGCTGGCGGCGAACATGGAGCAGACGGCCGACCGGGACGGGCTACTCAAGCAGATCAAGGAGCAGCTGGGCGACCGCGGGTGGAAGGCGGGGGACACGCGGAAGATCAAACGGGAGATCGTCGCGGGGTTCGACCGGGCGCTGTTCCTCATTTCGACGATCGCGTTCGCGGCGATGGCCGTCGCGGCGCTGGGCGTCATGAATACGCTCATGGCGTCGGTCCGCTCCCGCCAGTGGCAATTCGGCATCCTCCGCGCGATCGGCGTGACGCGCGACCAGTTGCTTCGCCTGGTCCTGGCGGAGGCGCTGCTGCTCGCGTTCGTCGGCGTCGCGCTGGGCCTGGGCGTCGGGCTGTTATTGTCGGTGAACGCGATGGGGCTGTCGCGCGTGACGATCGGGTACGTCCCTCCGCTGGCGATCCCGTGGGGCATGCTCGCGTTCGGGACGGGGCTGATCCTGACCTTGTCGTTGCTTGCCAGCCTTTGGCCGGCGCTGACCGTTGCGCGGGCGCAGCCGCTGGCGTTGTTGCAGGCTGGTCGCAGCGCGGCGTAGGGGGGGGCGTCAGATCATCGCGGTGGGCGTTGCGTGGGCTTTTCGGCGTGCTTTCCATATCCCGCGGTCAGTAAACGTTAGGCACCGCGTTGCGATGTCTTGGACTGCTCAGTCACGTTTTTCTGCAACCGATCGCGGCGGGGGGCGATAAGCTCCGTGGTCGAAGCGAGAGGTCTGCCATGTCAAACGTCCGAGCGTCATGCGCGTGGATCGCCGTCACCTTCCTCGCGCTTGCCGCGCTACCTGGGGGCGCGGCCCCGCCCGCGCCGGCGGGCGACCCGGCCTATTGGGACGCCTACCACCGCGCGATGCGGGAGCTGCGCGAGGGGGACTGGCCCGCGGCGACCGCGACGCTGACCGCGGCCGAGGCGACGGCGCGCGGGGACCGCCGGTTGCTCATGGCGCGCGGGATCGCGCGCACGCTCAATGGCGACTTCGAGGCGGCGCGCGACGATTTGGGTCGGGCCAAGTCCAACGAGACGCGCGAGCCCACGCTGTGGCTCGCCGCCGTCTCGGCGATGACGGACGACCTGCGGATCGGGGGAGACATCGCGCCGCCGGTCGGTCCGCCGCGCCGCCGCGGGCCCAACCAGCCGCGCGAAGCCGCGCCCCGGCCCGTCGCCTTTGGGGGCGTGCCCGGTCACCTCATCACGGGCGGGAAGGATTACGCGACCGAGTACTCGTATCACGTCATCTACGGAATGGCCTTGCCGTACCGCAAAGGGCTCGAGGCGCGCCAGCCGATCGACCCGGCGGTCGACCGCAAGGCCCGGCACGTCGCCGGGCGGTGGTTCGCGAACCGCATACTGGCATCGGCCGACCTGGCGAGCCGGAACTTCGCGTGGGCGACGCAGCTGGCGCGGGACGGATCGCTGGCGACGGCGGCGGAGATCCTGCAGCTGGCGCGGGCGGTGTACCGGCTGGACCCGGACATGGCCGCCGCGGCGGGGGATTTATGGCTCCGCGCGGGGCGTCCGGCGACGGCGCGGGCGCAGTACACGATCGCGCTGACGGCGAACGTGACGCTCTCCCCGGC
>DATHXE010000374.1:0-6028 GCA_035459845.1 Tepidisphaeraceae bacterium
CGGCCCCGGGTTCATGGAACTGGCCCCCGACAACCAGTTCTCCTGGAGCCCGGTCGAGGGCGGGCGCCAGTACTACCTGTTCAAGAAACCGGGCACCGACCGCGCCGTCGAAAAGGTGATCGAAGAGCTCATGATGGCGGGACCGAAGAAGGACTAGGACCGCTTGTCCACGCCGGAGGCGGAGCCTGAGGCGACGCCCCGGATCGGATTCCGAAGGGCTCGAACTCGCGCCCGATCAAGCAAGGCTTCATCCCGATGCGCTGGCTCTCCTACTTCCCCTTCACCTTCATGATCCTCGCCGGCCTGCTGTTCTTCCAGGCCTACCGCGAGATCACGACCCTCGCCGCCCCGCCGATGTGGCGCGTCGGCCTCTACTGCATCGCCGGCGGCGTGTTCGTTGGCCTTGCCGTCCAGGGCATGCGGATCCGGCACAAGCGCGACAGCTAAAAGGGGAGCCCAGCGACTCGTCGCGGGACGGAGTCGAACGGGCGCGGTCGCGCGACGAGGCCTGTGTCACTTCAGTGACCGGGCCCAGACCGCGCTGCCTTTCCCCTCATTTCACGCGTCGTCTCCGTCCCGCGACAAGTCGCTGGGCTCCCTCAGACGAAGACCCCGCGCGAAACGGTGGGCAAAGCCCACCCTACCGCGCCATCGCCGCCTCGATCTCCGCGATCGTCTTCGGGATCATCGCCGTCAGGTTCTTCGGCCCCGCCCGCGTGATCAGGATCTCGTCCTCGATCCGCACGCCGGTCTTCGCCTCGGGCAAATATACGCCCGGTTCGATCGTCACGACCATCCCCGGCGCCAGCGGCCCGTCCGGCGTCACATCGTGCACCTCCAGCCCGAGCTGGTGCCCGATGCTGTGGATGAACGCATCCCCCAGCCCCGCCTTTTCGATCACGTCGCGGGCCGCCTGATCCACCTCCGTCATCGTGCGCCCCGGCCGGCACGCCGCGATCGCCGCCAGCTGGGCGTCGAGCACCGTCTGGTACAACTGCCGCTGGGCGTCGGCGAACTTACCGCTGGCGGGGAGCGTCCGCGTGACGTCCGACGCGTACCCGCGGTACCGCGCCGCCGAGTCGATCACAATCAGATCGCCATCCTCCAGCGGCCGGTTGTTCGCCATGTAGTGCAGCACGGTCCCCATCAGCCCCGACCCGACGATCGAGTTGTAGGCGACGCCATCCGCGCCGGCCATGCGGTACGCCGACTCCAGCGCGTGCTCCAACTGCCCCTCGGTCAATCCCGGCCGGACGTATTTCAAGATCTCGGCGAAACCCGCCGCCGTGCACTCGACCGCCTTGTTCATCAGGGCCAGCTCCGCCGCCGACTTCACCGCCCGCATCCGCGGGAGCAGCTGCGTCTGGTCCTCGATCGCCAGCCCCGGGATGCGGGATGAGAGCTCCTTGAACAGCTCCAGGTCCGGCGACGCCGGCGCGGGATACACGCCGAACGCGTGCAGACACGCGACGCGCTTGGCCCGACGGGCGGCCGCGGTCAGGAACATCGGGAGCTGGTTCGTGCGCAACACCGTCGCGAACCCGAGCTTCTCCTTCAGCGCCGACGCGATCGGATCCCGATACCCGTCCCACCGCTCCATCTCCGGGTTGAGCGGCTTGAGGAACAACACGATCCGGCGCTTCGTGTTCTCGTTCGTCGGGTCGAACAACACCGCCCCCCCCGGCTCGTCGGTCAGGCCGGTCAAATAGGTGAAGTGCTGCTGCGCCCGCCACCGCCCCAAGAGCGGCGGGGACCCCTCCCCCGCCAGCACGATCGCCGCGGACTTCCCGAGCGCCTTGAGCACCGTCTCGCGCCGGGCGCGGTATTCGGCGGTGGGTATGGCAGTGGCAGCCGATTCTGTCGCGGATCGCGTCGCACGTTTCGCTTTGCTGGGCATGGGATGGAGTTTAACGGAGCGCGCGGGTTTAATCATCCGACGCGGTTCTGGGTGCCATGTGGTGCCATGCCCTCGCGAGCCGACATTGGCGTTGATTGCGCGAGTCCGCTCGTCGGCTCGCGTGGGCATGCCCCAGATGCGTTCGATCTCGAGACGAGAGCCGCTGGGGCATGCCTACGCCCGCTGACACGCCGCCCTGCGACAGAGAGCATTCTGACCGCGGGCGAAGGCATGGCACCCGGAGACCCCACGCCACGGAATCCCCCTATGACCCCCTACGCCAAACTCCAATCCCACCTCGCCGACCAGCTCAAACAGCTCACCGACGCCGGCCTGTACAAGTCCGAGCGGGTCCTGACCACCGCCCAACAACCCCACGTCTCGACCCGCGCCACCGGCGGCCGCGACGTGCTGAACCTCTGCGCCAACAACTACCTCGGCCTCGCCAACCACCCCAAAATCGTCGGCGCCGCCCAAGAAGCCCTCACCAAATGGGGCTACGGCATGGCGTCCGTCCGCTTCATTTGCGGCACCGACGAGCTCCACAAAACGCTCGAGAACAAGCTCGCCGCGTTCGTCGGCAAGGACGACACGATCCTCTACTCGTCCTGCTGGGACGCCAACGGCGGGCTGTTCGAGACCATCCTCGGCCCCGAGGACGCGATCATCTCCGACGAGCTGAATCACGCCTCGATCATCGACGGCGTCCGCCTCTGCAAGGCCGCCCGCCACCGCTACAAGAACAACGACATGGCGGATCTGGAAGCGAAGCTGATCGACGCCAAATCCGCCCGCTTCCGCCTGATCGCGACCGACGGCGTCTTCTCCATGGACGGCACCGTCGCCAACCTGCCCGCGATTTGCGAACTGGCCGACAAGCACGACGCCCTGATCATGGTCGACGACTCGCACGCCTGCGGCTTCATGGGCAAGACCGGCCGCGGCACCCACGAACTGCATGGCGTGATCGACCGCATCGACATCGTCACCGGCACGCTCGGCAAGGCCCTGGGCGGCGGGGCCGGCGGCTATACGGCCGCCCGCAAGGAGATCGTCGACCTGCTCCGCCAGCGCAGCCGCCCCTACCTGTTCAGTAACTCGCTCCCGCCCCCCATCGTCGCCGCGTCGATCGCCGCGATCGACCTGCTGCAGTCCTCGACCGCCCTGCGCGACACGCTCGAGACCAACACGCAGTACTTCCGCACCGCGATGACCGCCGCCGGCTTCGACATCGTCCCCGGCACCCACCCGATCTCCCCCATCATGCTCGGCGACGCCGTCCGCGCCGCGAAGATGGCCGAGCAAATGCTCGAGCGCGGCGTCTACGTGATCGGGTTCTCGTTCCCCGTCGTCCCCCAGGGCAAGGCGCGGATCCGCACGCAGATCTCCGCCGCCCACACCCGCGCCGACCTCGAGTTCGCCGTCGACGCGTTCAAGGCGGTCAAACGGGCAATCTAGTCCCGTCGCAACGGTCGTGCGGGACCTGCCTCACATAACGCACGCATCGTGTGAGATATATCGATCCCACACCCCTCTCCCGGATTGACCCGCGCCGCCGCGTGAAGTACCTTTCACGCTGCAGGAGCAGGCCGTTTTAGCCTGCGGGAGACCCCGATGACGTTCACCAAGCGAGTCGTAACAGGTGCCGTGGCAGCCGTTTGCGCGTGGGGAGTGGCCGGTCGCGCCGACGCCGCGGTGCTGGCGACATACACGTTCGATGCCGGGGCGCCAAACCAATACGTCGCCAGCAACGTCAACCCGTTCCTGACCGCGACCGAGTTCGCGACCACCGACGCCTTCGGCACGTCCGGGGCCACGCGAAATATCGACCCCGGCGCCGGCAAGGCCGGGGGCAACGCCCTCAAGCCCCAGGGCGTGACCGTCGGCACCTCCGGCACCAACGCCACCGCGGTCACCCAGAACGAGTTCCTCTCGATCGTCGTCTCCCCCGCGGCCGGCGAGACCCTGAACCTCGACACGCTCACCGTCGACGTCAAGAACCCCGGCGGCAGCACCCGCGGATATTTCTTCCGCACGAGCCTCGACAACTTCGCCACCGACCTGGCCCCCGGCTTCCTCGAGATCACCGGGACCAGCAGCTACCCCGCCAGCCCGACCACGTTCACCTTCGCGGGTGCGACCAACCTGACCTCGGACGTCACCATCCGCCTCTACTCCTACGCCAAGTCGTCGAGCACCGCCGAGGGCCTGGACTTCGACAACGTGACGATCAACGGCACGGTCACCCCCGAGCCGGGGACGATGGCCCTCGCCGGGTTCGCCGCCGCCGGCCTCCTCGGCCGCCGCCGCCGCGCCTGACCGGCGGCCGTCTCCCTCACCTCTCGAACGCCCCGACGTCCGGCCCCTGTCCCCGGAACGCGCCCCCCGTCTCGACCCCTCTGTCGACGACCACGCTCCCCGCCGCCGGCCGCATGAACTTCACCGCCGGCAACCCCCCGTCCGCCCGCCGCGGGCCGACCAGTTCCTCCTCGTCCAGCGCCTCGAAATCCGCCGCCGCCGGCTTCAGCCCTAGCGTGAACGAGTTCCCCGCGAGTTCACACTTTGCCGCGTCGATCCGCGCGAGATCCCGACCCTTGTATGCCAAGTTGTTGATCAGTTTGTGCCCGTACCCGTCGACGTCGGTCACGTTATCCGCCAGCCGATTGAGCATGTTGAAGTTCGCCCCGTTCCGGTACGCCGAGTTGTGAATCCAGTCGATCCCGCCCGGGTGATGGTTGGCGTAGAACCCGCTGTTCTTGTTCGCCACTGCCACGCAGTTCCGCACGATGTGCCGGGGGATCGTCCGCGGCAGTTCGCCCGCCGGCGTCGACCCGTACCCCCCCGCCTTGAACCCGTTCCCGTCCGCCAGCCGCTCAAATTTCGGCCCGAACCCGTTGTACATCGCCCAGCAGTTCTCGATCGTCACCGCCTCGTGCGCGTTGATCAGATCGAACCCGTCGTCCGCGTTGAACCAGGCCCGGCACCCGCGAAACACGTTCCCCGTCGACCCCTTCGACGGGTGACCGCCAAACCCGTCGGTATTGCCACCTTTGCCATCCTCGCTGGTGTGATCGTGATTTCGGTACGCGTCGCAGTTGAGGAACAAATTGTCCGAACCGCGGATGTGATAGATCCCGATCGCCTGCCCATCGTGCATCGACAAGTTCTCGAGCACGTTGTGGCTCCCGTCGCTCGCGAAGCAGACCGACTGCGTGTGCCCGCCCTTCGTCACCTGCACGCCGATGACCTCGATCCCCTTGATGTGCAGCCAAGACCCGCTCACCTGGAATGCGTGCACCCGCGCGTCCGGCTTGACCGCGGAGAAATCGAACACCGGCCGCTCCCCGTCCGCCGCCCGGTACGTGATCGGCAGCCCCTTCTCGCCCGACTTGTCGAGAAACGTCACGTACGCCCACCCCCGCCGCTTCCGCGCGATTTGCTCCTCCCGCACCGCGTACGTCCCGCCACGGACGATCACCGTGTCCCCCGGCCCGACCTTGTCCTGCGCCTTCTGCACCGTCGCCAGCGGCTTCTCCCGCGTGCCGGCATTGGCGTCATCCCCGTCAGGCGCGACGAAGACGTCCGCGGCGAACGCCGTAGGCGAAACCACCAACGTGAAGACCGATAAGAAACGCGCGACCATGATCGACATCGTCGCGCGGATGCGCCCCGCCCGCAAGATAGCTCCCGCGTGGCATGGGTACGGCATCAGCCTTACCCGTGTCGAACGACGTACGTCGCCTCGCCGCTACCTCCGGGTGCCATGCCTTCGCGAGCCGCCAGTCGATTCTCCTTAACGGGGAACCGTCATCGGCTCGCGTAGGCATGCCCCAACGGCTCTCGTCTTGGGAAGCGAACCCCTCTGGGGCATGCCCACGCCCCGCGATGTCCCACTCGTGCGAGCGAGGCTCGATTGGCGCGGTGCGAGGGCATGGCACCCGGACCTCGCCCGGGTGCACGCGCGCCATGAACCCATTACACTTCCCCCCGATGCCCGCCGCGCCCCCCGACATCCCCTTCCGCCCCGACCGCGCCCCCCTCGTCCCCCCCGGCGGCGCCGACCTCCACGCCACCGACATGACGGCGACCTTCGCCGCCGACCTCACCCTCGCCGACGCCCAACGCCAGCTC
>DATHXE010000375.1:0-2607 GCA_035459845.1 Tepidisphaeraceae bacterium
ACCCCGGTGTAGTGCCACACGTTGCCGACGTTCGACGCCGCCGCCAGCGCGATCCCCCCGAGGAACAGGGTGGCGGCGACGAGTGCGAGGCCCAGGCGCCGACGACTCCAGTGTGGGTTGGACATGTGCGATCAGCCTTTACGATTCGGACGAGCTTAATCCGACTCCTTCACCGCACGCCAGAGCTCTTCGTACTTGCCCGCGACGTACGGGTGCAATTGACTCCCAAACTCGATCGGCAGGTCGAGCGCGCGGATCAGTTCCTGGACGTCCGCGAGGTCCTTCAACCGGCCCGCGTTGGTCATGCCGGACGCGAGCTTCAACTCGACCAACGTCGGCAATTTCAGGAACCGGATTCCGCCGATGACTTCTCCGACCGTCGCCGGGTCGGGGAACGCGACCGGCTTGGGCTTGCCGTCGCCCGGGAACCCGCCGGCCACGAGGAACTCGATCCGCACCGACGTCTGCGTGTCCCGCAACTGCTTGTTGCCGGCAAACGGCGGAACGTACCCCAGGCCTTCCAGGGCAGCGTGGACGCGCGCCAGCCCGTCGGGCGAGACCAGCACGTCCACGTCGACCGTCGCGCGCCGGTAGCCGTGGGCGTTAAGCGCCATCCCGCCCGCGACGGCGTACGGAATCTTTAGCTCATCGAGTTTCGCCGCGATCCGCCGGAGCGATTCGTGTACCGCGTCCGTCCCCTCGAAGAACTTGCTCAGTTCCATGAGGGCCGCCTCCCCACCCGCGCGAGCCGCTTGTTCATAAGGCGTCATCCGAACTCATCTAAGCCCACCGGGCGAAGGCCGTCAACTGAATTCCGGTCGCGCGTCGCACGGCAAAAAGAAACCGGGACGACCCGAAGGTCGTCCCGGCTCTGTTTTCAATCCGCAATCCGAAATCGGACTACTTGCTCTCTTCCAGGATCGCCGCCCGCACGTTCGCGGGGACCGGCGAGTACTTCAGCGGCTCCATGGCGCTGGCGGCGCGGCCCTGCGACATCGACCGCAGTTCGGTCGTGTAGCCGAACATTTCCGACAGCGGAACCTCGGCCTCGACGACGACCGTGTTGCCGCGCTCCTCGCTGTTGACCACGACGCCGCGGCGGCGGTTCAGGTCGCCCGTCACGTTGCCGACGAAGTCCTTCGGGGTCGTGACGACGACCTTCATGATCGGCTCGAGCAGGGTGACGCCGGCCTTGCCGCAGGCCTCCTTGAACGCGCCGCTGCCGGCGAGTTCGAAGGCGATCTGCGACGAGTCGACCGCGTGGCTCGACTCGTCGACCAGGATGATCTTGGCGTTGATCAGCTGGTACCCGGCGAGCACGCCGGTCTTGGCGGCCATGCGGGCGCCGTACTCGACCGACGGGATGTACTCCTTCGGGATCGTGCCGCCGAACACCTTGTTCTCCCACGCGATGCCGTCGGCCCAGCCGAGCTTCTTGAGCACCTCGGGCTCGAGCGGGTTGCCGTTCCCGTCGGTCCCGTCGAACGGCTCGAGGCTGAGCACGGCGTGGCCGTACTGGCCGCGGCCGCCCGTCTGCTTGACGTGCTTGTACGACACGTTCAGCGCCGGCTTGGTGACGGTCTCGCGGTAGCTGACCTTGGGCTTGCCGACGACGACGTCGACCTTGTAGTCGCGCGTCAGGCGGAGCTTGATGATCTCGAGGTGGAGCTCGCCCATGCCGGCGATGATCGTCTCGCCCGTCTCCCGGTTGTAGCTCGCCTGGAACGTCGGGTCCTGGCGGCGCAGGTTGGTCAGGGCCTGCGAGAGCTTGTCCTTGTCGGCCGCGCTCTTGGGCTCGATCGACATGCTGATGACCGGCTCGGGGAACGTCGGCCGCTCGAGGATGATCGGCTCGTCCGGGTCGCAGATCGTGTCGCCGGTCATCGCCTCGTTGATCCCGATGATCGCCACGATGTCGCCGGCCTCGGCGACCTCGCGCGGGATGCGGTCGTTCGCCGACATCTGGAACATGCGGCTGATGTTCTCACGGCTGTTCTTGTTCGCGTTGAGCACGCGCGTGCCCGACTCGAGCCGGCCCGAGTACACGCGGACGTACGTCAGCGTCCCGAACTTGTCGTCGACGATCTTGAACGCGAGGCCGCAGAACGGCTCGGTCGGCTGGCGCTTGCGCTCGAGCTTCACGTCGTGCTTCTTCGGGTCCACGCCGGTCACGCCCGGCATGTCGAGCGGGCAGGGGAGGAAGTCGATGACCCCGTCCAGCAGGCGCTGGACGCCGACGTACTTGTACGCCGACCCGCAGAACAGCGGGTGCGCCTTGAACTCGATCGTGCCCTTGCGGAGCGCCTTGCGGAGCTCGTCGGCGGTGATCGACTCGGGGTCGGTCAGGTACTTCTCGGCCAGCGCGTCGTCGAGCTCGGCGACCTTCTCGAGCATGATCGCCCGGTAGTGGTCGTACTTCTCGCGCGCGTCGTCCGGCACCGGCACGATCCGGACCGTGTGGCCCTTGTCCTTATCGTCGCCCAGCTTCTCCGGGATGATCGCCACGCCCTCGATCAGGTCGATGATGCCCTTGAAGTGCTCGGCCTGCCCGTACGGGATCACGACCGGGATCGCCGGCGCCCCGAGGCGGTCCAGGATCGACTGGTA
>DATHXE010000376.1:0-8246 GCA_035459845.1 Tepidisphaeraceae bacterium
CGCCGTCAAAAAACGCGTGGGCCTCGGCTACGTGCACCGGGTAAGAATTGCCAAGCCGCAAGCTGAAATCCAGGCGATCTTCGAGAAGACCAAATCACCCAAGCGCAAGTCCGTCCTGGCCCGCCTGCTCCAGGTCCCGCCCGACGGCTCGATCGACCTCCCCGTCCTCGCCCGCGAGGCCGGCACCAAGCCGCCGACGGTGCGCAAGCTCGCACAACTCGGACTGATCACGATTACGCCGGAACCGGATTTCGATTTGCTGGGAGAGGAGGGTTCAGGGTTCAGGGTTCAGGGTTCAGGAAACGCGCAGTCAGCTGCAACGCGACGCGTTGCTGACGCGCTCGACGACCAATCCGCGCGACCGCAGGACTCCCTTCCTGAACCCTTAACCCCGAACCTTGAACCCTCGACAATTCCCGATCCGAACGAAGACCAACGGCGCGTCCTCGCCGACCTCATCCCGCGCATCGAGTCGCAATCCTTCAGCGTCCACCTGCTCCACGGCGTCACCGGCTCGGGCAAGACCGAGGTCTACCTACGCTGCATCGCCGAGGTGATCAAGCAGGGGAAGCAGTCGATCGTGATGGTGCCGGAGATCGCGCTCACGCCCCAGACCGTCCGCCGGTTCACCGCCCGATTCCCGCGCGTCGCCGTCCTCCATTCCGGCCTGACCGCGTCGCAGCGCCACCGCTTCTGGCAGCAGTGCGCGACCGGCCGGGCCGACGTCGTCGTCGGCGCCCGCAGCGCCGTCTTCGCCCCGCTGCCCAACCTCGGCATGATCGTCGTCGACGAGGAGCACGAGCCGTCCTACAAGCAGGACCAACAACCCCGCTACCACGCCCGCGACGTCGCCGTAAAACGCGCCCAACTCGAATCCTGCCCCGTCATCCTCGGCAGCGCCACGCCGTCATTGGAGACGTGGCACCGGATCACGAGTGCAGACAAGTCAATTGTTAATGGTCAATTGTCAATTGCCGCAGGCAATCGAACGCCAACGACAATTAACAATGGACAATTGACAATTGACAGTTCCCCGAAGGACGCCCTCCCGTACCACTTGCTTTCCCTGCCGTCCCGCGTCCGCGGCCTGGCCATGCCCCACGTCGAGCTCATCGACATGAAGGTCGAGGCCAAGATGCGCGCCCGCTCCGGCGTCCACCTGTTGTCGCAGCGGCTCGAGCACCTGCTCTCGGCGACGATCGCCAAGGGCCAGCAGGCCATCCTCATGCTCAACCGCCGGGGATATTCCAATTTCGTCTACTGTGTGTCCTGTCAGGAGCCGGTGCACTGCACGTACTGCGACACGACGATGACGTACCACCGCACCGCCAGCGGCTACACCGAAGGCCACCCCAACGCGCCGCTGACCGCCAAGCACTCCGAAGCCGTCCATACCGGCCAACTCCAGTGCCACTACTGCCTCTACTCCACCCCGCTCCCCGACAAGTGCCCGGCGTGTAAGAAAAAGCTCTCACTGTTCGGCCTCGGCACCCAGCGCGTCGAGGAGGAACTCCAGAAGAAGTTCCCCGACCTCAAGTACGCCCGTGTCGATTCCGACACCATGCACTCCGCGCGCGATTACGAAGAGCTCCTCGGCCGGTTCGGCCGCGGCGAGATCCAGGTCATGCTCGGCACCCAGATGATCGCCAAGGGCCTCGACTACCCCAACGTCACGCTCGTCGGCGTGATCTCGGGCGACACGGCCCTCGCCCTCCCCGACTTCCGCGCCGCCGAGCGCACGTTCCAGCTCATCACGCAGGTCGCCGGCCGCGCCGGCAGGGGGGACGCGCCGGGCCGCGTCGTCCTCCAAACGTTCCTCCCCGACGACCCGACGATCCAGGCCGCCCTCCGCCAGGATTTCATCGGCTTCGCGAAAGGCGAGCTTGCCCATCGCAAGGACACGGGCTTGCCCCCCTTCGGCCGCATGGCCCGCATCGTCCTCCGCGACCAGGACCAGGACGCGCTCCATAAGCGGGCCGAGGTGCTGGCGGGCAAGGCCCTCGAAGCGATCGAACAGGTCCTCGCCGCGATGGTTGCGCGGGCGGAGAGAGCTAAGGATGAAGGAGGAAGGATGAAGGATGAGAAGACGTCCGCCTCCGCTTCATCCTTACCGTCCCCGATCCAGCTCAAGGGCCCGATGCCCTGCGCGATCGCCAAGATCGCCGGATATTATCGCACGCAGATCGTACTTCAGTCGCCGCGCGCCGACACGATCCAGCGCGTGCTGAACCTGCTGCGCGAGGCCGACCTGCTGGCCGCCAACGATCGAATTGCAGTCGATGTCGATCCCGTTTCGCTCCTCTGAATGCGTTGGGTGCCATGGCCACGCGACCGCGCCTCGCGTGGTCGAAGGCGACCGGGCGCGTGGCCATGGCACCCAAACTCTCGCTCGCGTTGGGCCATTTGGTGATCGCCCACTGCCCCTCGGCGTTACGCCAATTTCCGCCCTTTCACATCGCATTCTCACCCGATCCGCCGTACCTTCTTCCACAACTGCGAACCCGCCCCGTCGCCGCGTCGTCCTGTCCACAGACGTTCCGCCAGATTCCCGATCCTGCCAGCGACCTCAGCTGTATCGAGAGGCCACCGCATGCCCGATCGCCGCATCGCCCTGCTCACCGAACTCGAAGCTCGCCGACTCCTCTCCGGCAGCGGGCTCTGCGTGAACGACCCTTGGGAACTCCACACCGACCTTCCCACCCTCGAAGCGGCAACGACCGCTACGACGACCACGGTCACCGCCAAGCCCGCCGCCGTCTTCCCGCTCACCGCGATCCCCGCACTTTCCAGCCGTCCCGGCGCCACCGCAAAGCTCTACCTCGATTTCAACGGCGACTACACCTCCGCTTGGGGCTCGTACCGCCCCGGCACCACGCCCGCTTACGACATCGACGGCAACGCCACCACGTTCTCCGACGCCGAGATCGCCCGCATCCGCGAGATCTGGGCGCGTGTGTCGGAAAAGTATTCGCCGTTCAACGTCAACGTGACCACCGTCGACCCTGGCGCGCTCGCCGACCGCGTCGCCGTCAAAGTCGTGGTCGGCGGGACCGGCCCGTGGCTCGGCGCCAAGGCCGGCGGCATTACCTACACCGGCTCGTTCACCAACGGCGCGCCCAACGTCGGCTTCGTCTTCTCGAGCAACCTCGCCGGCGGCATCGCCCAGAGCGTCGCCGAGGCCGCCGCACACGAGGCCGGGCACGCGTTCGGCCTGTCCCACCAGGCCAAGTGGTCCGGCTCGACGCTCGTCGAGGCCTATTCCACCGGCACCGGCGTCATTGCCCCGATCATGGGCAACTCCTACACCGCCCAGCGCGGCGTGTGGTGGGCCGGGACGATCGGCAGTTCGCCCACCAGCTACCAGGACGACCTGGCGATCCTCTCGGGCGCGAACAACGGCTTCGGCTACCGCGCCGACGACTACGGCAACGCCGCCGCCACCGCCACGACGCTGACGGCCAGCGGGGCCACAGTCACCCCGCGGTCGGGCGTCATCGAGCGCACCGGTGACGCCGACGTCTTCAGGTTCACCACCGGCGCGGGCGCCGTCCGCTTCACCGCCGCCGTTCCCACCGCCGGCCCGATGCTGGATGCGCGCCTCACCCTGACTAATGCCGCCGGGGCCGTCCTGGCCACCGCCAACACCGCCGCCCTGGGCGAGACCCTCTCCGCCACCGTCCCCGCCGGCACCTACTACATCGCCGTCGCCGGCAAGGGCGCGTACGGCGACCTCGGCACGTACACCCTCTCCGGCACCGTCGTCGCGCCCGCCGCCGCCCCGGTCCTTCAGAAGCCTGTCGCCCCCGCCAACCTCACCGGCTACAAGCTCACCACAACCTCCGTCCGCCTCCAGTGGACCGACCGCGCCACCAACGAGACCGGCGTCAAAGTCTACCGCTCGGCCAACAACGGCCTGACCTGGTCCCTCTTCGGCACCACCGGCGTCAACTCCACCGGCGTCACCGTCCCCGGCCTGACCACCGGCACGACCTACCTGTTCAAGGTCCGCGCCACCAACGCCGCCGGCGACTCCCCGGACTCGAACGTATTCTCGATCAAAGTCTGACCGCTGCGATCCGCGCGCGACTGACGTGACACGAATCCCAAAGCGGCATGGTCACCTCAGGTGACCATGTCCCAAGGCCCCTTCACATCACCGTCGCCAGCGCCAGCGAATCCGTCTCCCACAGCGCCCGCTGCTGCTCCTCTTCCGCCGCGTGACGGTGTTTCGTCACCGACAGCAGCAGCCCCAGCGCCCCGCACGTGATCACCAGCCCCGACCCGCCGAAGCTGACGAGCGGGAGCGACAGCCCCTTCGTCGGCACCGAGACGGTCGCGACGGCGATATTGATCAGCGCCTGAAACCCGATCATCGCCCCGATGCCAAACGCGAGCAGCCGGCCGAAGCCGTCGCGGGACTGCTTCACGATTTGGAAGGCGACGTACAGGATGCCCAGGTACAGCGCGATCGTCAGGCACGCGCCGAACAGGCCGAGCTCTTCGCAGACGACGGCGAAGATGAAGTCGGTCGTGTCTTCGGGGAGATAGCCGAGTTTCTGCACGCCGTTGCCGAGGCCCTTGCCGAACACGCCGCCCGTCGAGAACGACAGCAGCGACTGGATCATGTGGTACCCCTTCCCCTGCGGGTCGGCGAACGGGTCGCGGAACGCCATGATCCGCTCCATCCGGTACGCCTTGTGCGTGACGAACCACGTCGCCGCCAGCAGCGCGGGCACCAGGCAGACGCCCAGGTGCCAGAGCTTGGCCCGCCCGGCGATCAGGATCGCGACCGAGCACACGCCGATCAGCGCCGCCGTCCCGAAGTCCTGGATCACGATCAGCAGCGCGATGATCCCGATCGGGATGAGCGTCGGCACGAACCCGGTCGCGAACTTTTCCAGCAGCACCTTGCGCTGGCTGATCCAGTACGCCAGGAACACGACCAGCGCCCACTTGCCGAGCTCCGACGGCTGGAACTGCGTGACGCCCAGCGAGATCCACCGCCGGGCCCCGTTCATCTCACGTCCGATCCCGGGCACCAGCACCGCCGCGCACGACACCGCCGCCGCGACCAGCAGCCACACGACCGGGTTCCGCCAGACGGCCCCACGCGCCATTTTCGCGTAGTCGAACTTGCCGATCAGGAAAAACGCCCCCAGTGCCGCCAGCGCGTACCCGAACTGCTTGGTCCCGCTCGGCGACCAGTACCAGTGCGACGGCCGCTCCTCGAAGTCGCGCGTCGCCTGCGCCACCCGCCCCTCGTGATCCCGCTGGATGCGCGCGATCTCCGCGGCGTCCTTGGTCTTGGCGAGCGCCGCCGAGCGGTCGGCCCGCAGTTCCTGCAGGCGCAGCTCAAGCGGGCCCGTCGCGTTCATGGACGCCGAGCCCACCATCACCACGCCCAGCGCCAAAAGGCCCAGGACGCAAAGCGTCAGGATGTCCCCCAGCCGAAGTCGGTAGATGGAATCTTCCATTGCTACCGACAGTTATCGGACGCAGGGGGGCTTGGGCTTCACCGGCAATGATCTCGGATTGCGGATTTCGGATTGCGGACCGGGAGGGCGCAAACAGAAACCCGCGGGCGCATGTCCCGCGGGCCAATCCGCAATCCTCAATCCGAAATGCAGTTATTCGCCGTCGTACGCCGACGCCCGGGCCGCGAGTTCAGCCTGCACGCGCTGCCGCTTAAGGTCCGCGATCTCCTGCTTCGTCGGGGCCGGCAGGATCACGCCGTTTTCCACCCGCTGGCGGAGGTTCCGCTCCCACCCGGCGACCCAGACCGTCGTGCAGACGAACAGGACCACGACCACGACTTTCAACGACCGAACCTGTTCGACCAGTGCGTGCAAAACAGTCCTCCACGAGGGTCATCGTCCGGTGAGCCGCTTCACCTTACGTTTACACTACGCTGACATTTCCTGCATGGTTCCCTCGATCATCCAAATCGGTGATAATTGCCGGTCCATGCTGCCTTTCGAGTTTCTGCACTGGTTGACCCAGCCCGACCGCCGGCCGCTGGTCATGGGCGTCCTGAACGTCACCCCCGACAGCTTTTCCGACGGCGGCCGCTTCGCCGAACCGGCCGCGGCCGTCGCCCACGCCCGCGCGATGGTGCAGCAGGGGGCCGCGGTCATCGACGTGGGCGGCGAATCCACCCGTCCGGGCTCGCAGCGCGTGCCCGCAGGCGTCCAGATCGAGCGCGTGGTGCCGGTCATCCGCGCCCTTTCGGCCGAGAAGTTGCCCTGCACGATCTCGATCGACACTACCCTCGCCCCCGTCGCCCAAGCCGCCCTCGACGCCGGCGCCGCGCTCGTCAACGACATCTCAGGCGGCGCCGACGACCCCGCCATGCTCCCCCTGGCCGCCCGCACCGCCGCCCCGATTGTCCTGATGCACATGCAGGGCCAGCCGGCGACGATGCAAGTCAACCCAGCGTACACCGACGTGGTCGAAGACGTCGCCGCGGCACTCGACCGCATGGCCACCGCCGCGCGCGCCGCCGGGGTCCGCGCCGACCGAATCCTGCTCGACCCCGGCATCGGCTTCGGCAAGACCATCGACCACAATCTCGCCCTGCTCCGAAACGTGTCGCGATTCACACGTCTGGGATACCCGCTGGTGCTCGGAACGAGCCGGAAGGGGTTCCTCGGCCGGATTACCGGGGAATCCGAGCCGTCCGGGCGCGTGATGGCGACCGCCGGCTCGGTCGCGTGGTGCGTCGCCAACGGCGCGGCCGTCGTCCGTGTCCATGACGTCGAGCCGATGGCGCGGGTGGTGCGGATCGTCCGCGCGATCCGCGACGGGACCTGGGACGAGTAAATACGTCCGCGATCACTTGCGGACCGTCCGGCGATTGGCCGATACAACCCGCAGGCGGCTTTCATCGGAAAACCTTGCCCCACCCGGGCTTGGGCCGGTTATCGGGCGGGCGGGTTTGAGATATGATGCGGCCGCGCGGCGTGGGCATGGAAAACGAACTGTTCAACTTCGGCGACTTCTTCCGGGCCATCGGGAGCTACCCCTGGTGGCAGGTCGCGGTCGAACTGCTCGTCATCGGGGCGGCCGTTTACTGGGTCGTCAAGTTCCTGCAGGGCACCCGCGGCGCCCGCCTCCTCCGCGGCATCGCGTTCCTGCTCGTCGCGCTGTACGTGATCGTCCGACTGCTCGCCGGCCGGTTCGGCCTCCAGCGGCTCGACTTCCTCTACTCCCGCTTTCTGGTCGCGGCCGGTTTCGCGATCATCGTCGTCTTCCAGCCCGAGATCCGAAGGGCCCTCATGCGCCTGGGCGAGACGCGCTGGATCCCCGGCTCCGGTGGCCGCATGCGCGACGACATCGACGCCCTGGTGGAGTCGGCGACGTTCCTCTCGCGGCGCAAGATCGGTGGCGTCATCGCCGTCGAGCGCGAAACCAACCTCGCCGCCCTCGCCGAAGACGCGACGCGCCTCGACGCCGACCTCACCGCCGAACTGCTCAACACGATCTTCTGGCCCAACTCCCCGCTGCACGATTTGGGCGTGATCGTCGGCAACGGCCGCGTCATGTTCGCCGGCGTGCAGTTCCCGATGGCCGAGTCCGGCGATTTGGAAAAAGAGCTCGGCGCCCGCCACCGTGCCGCCGTCGGTATGAGCCAGGAGACCGATGCGGTCGTATTGGTCGTGTCGGAAGAGACCGGCGACATCTCGATCGCCGAGCGCGGGCAGCTGATCCGGAAACTGTCGCCGGACACGCTCCGCGGCCTGCTGTCCGAACTGCTGGGGAGGGGGGGCGGCGCCCCCACCTTTCGCAAAGCCGCCGCGTGAAAGTTTGTAGGGCGCGCTTGCCGTCATCCTGAGCGCAGCGAAGGATCTGGCAGGCAGTCCGAGGCCCGTCCGACGTTGGCGAGTAGGCCACGTCGTTCGAGGCTAGATCCTTCGGAGTACCTCAGGATGACGGTGTTACGCCTGATCTGAGACGTTGACCATGCCCGACAGCCCCCTCAAACCCGCGATCGAAGGCAGCGCCCCCGCCCCGGCGCCGCTGAACCTGGACTACGCCCGCCCGCGCTCCTTCGGCGAGCGCGTGCGCGACCGCCTCCCATCCGCCGACCGGACGATGAGCGTCCTCAAGAACCTGCTCGTCGTCGTCCCGCTCACGCTCCTGATCTGGGTTTACGCCGAGCGCGAGCAGGCCGTCACCGTCCCCGGCAACATCTTCCCCGTCGAGGTCCGCACCACCGCCCCCGACCGCGTCGTCGTCCTCCGCTGGCC
>DATHXE010000377.1:0-5498 GCA_035459845.1 Tepidisphaeraceae bacterium
GGACGAGAAGATCGAGTTCACGCCGGCCATGAAGCAGAGGGCCTGGTCGGCGAAGGACATCTTGTGGCGGCCGGCGGAGAGGCGGACGGTCGCGCGGGGCATGAGGGTGCGCGCCGCGGCGATCACGCGGACGGTCTCCCAGATGGGGACGTCCTTTTCGGCCTCGAGCGGGGTGCCCGGGACCTTGGAGAGGACGTTGACCGGGACCGACTCGGGGTGCGGGGTCATCGTGGCCAGCGTGTGCAGCATGGAGACGCGGTCGGCGGCGTTCTCGCCCAGGCCGATGATCCCGCCGCAGCAGACGGTGACGGAGGTCTTGCGGACGTTCTCGATCGTCTGAAGGCGGTCGGCGAACGTGCGGGTGGTGATGATCGTCTCGTAATACTCGGGACTGGTATCAATGTTATGGTTGTAGGCGTAGAGGCCGGCCTCTTCGAGCCGCCTGGCCTGGTGCTCGGTGAGCATGCCGAGCGTGCAGCAGACCTCGAGGCCCATGTCGGTGACCGAGCGCACCATGTCGAGGACGCGGTCGAACTGGGCGTTGTCGCGGACCTCGCGCCAGGCGGCGCCCATGCAGACGCGGGTGACGCCGGACGCCTGGGCCCGGCGGGCGATGTCCATGACCTCGTCCTTGGGCATCAGGGGCTGGGCCTTGACCTCGGTCTTGTAGCGGGCGGACTGGGAGCAGTAGGAGCAGTCTTCGGGGCAGCCGCCGGTCTTGATGGAGATCAGCTTGCAGACCTGAACCTCGGCCGGGTCGTGGAACTGGCGGTGGACCTGGGCGGCCCGGTAGACGAGCTCCATGAGGGGGGCGTCGAAGAGGGCCTGGACTTCGGCCAGGGTCCAGTCGTGGCGGACGTCGGAGGGGACTTGGGAGAGGGTCACTTCGGCGACGGACATCGAACCTTCCTGCCCCCGGCGGGGGCCGTAACTCGTGACGGGGGCATGGTACCGGAATGAAGGATGATGTCACGGCGGAAGCGGGGCGGAAATGAGAACGGGCGCCCTTCGGGAGGGCGCCCGTCGTTCGATTTGCGATACAGATCAGGCGTCACTTCTCGAACGCCATGGAGACGGGGCGGACCTGCATGGGGCGCATGACGCCCTGATTGTTGTTGTACATGAAGATGGCCATCAGGCCGGTGCGGTTGTCGACGACGTAGAGGGTGTCGCCGCCCTGCTGGTTGGGGGCGGTGATGAGCTGGTAGTCGCGGTCCTTGACGGCGAAGGCGGCGTCGGCCTTGGGCGTCGGGAGCAGGCACGCGATGCCGAGCAGGACGGCCGTGATCGAGAGGATGCCGATTCCGAAGGTCTTCTTATCCATTGTGCACCTGAGGAAGTTGCTGGTTGGGAGTTGCTGGTTGCCAGAGCGGATGACGGGGGTGCGTTAGCGGATCTTCGGGGGCTTGACGCCACCGACGCCGGCGGCGCCGACGCCCGCGCCGGCCTTGAAGACCTGGTTGAGGTCGATCTTCGGGAGGGGCACGACGGCGTCGCGCGTGTCGTTGTACGTGATGGCGGAGAGCTGGCCGGTCGAGGTATCGACGATGAAGATGACACCGGTGGAGACGCCGGTGACCGTGCCGGGCACCATCAGGAAGTCCGACGGCCGGGCCTGGGCGCGGGCGGTGTTATCGGGGGTCTGGCGGTTGACGAAGACGACGGCCAGGAGCACGTTCAGGGCGACCAGCGCGCACAGGGCGGCGGACTTGCGGCGGCTGCGGGGCCGGCCGTCGGACGCGGGGGCGGTGTCGGGGGAGTCGCAGGCTAACGTCGTCGGCTTCATCGAGGCCTCCTCAGGGTGGATGTAAATCGGGGGTTCGAAGCGACTGAAGGTTCGTTTGAGATGTGGGCCGCGCATACATTAGACAGGCGGCGCGGGGGGACGGTTAGTCGAGGTGGGTGCGATTGGCGTTCTTGAAGAGGACGGCGACGCCGATGGCGGTCAGGAAGGCCATCATGAACCACGCCATGGCGCGGCTGTTGGACTCGACGCGGGCGTTAAAGGGGTAGCCGTCGAGGCGGCCTTCCCAGTTGACGACTTCCTCTTCTTCGCCGGTGGGGGCCTTGGCGAGCGCGGGGAGCGTGGCCGTGCAGGCGAGCACGAGCGCGAGCAGCACGCGGGCGAGGCGCGACGTCCTGGGGCGGCGGGCGACTGCGGTGGGCATAGGGGTCATCATAACCAGTCGACGATCGGACGGGCAAGCGATCGAAAATCTTCCGCCGGGAGGCAGACGGTCTCCCACTTGGCGCTGCGGCGGCGCATGTGGTCGCGGTACTCGGCCAGGTTCACGCCCATGAGGAGGTACCAGCGGTCCTTGAACTCGTACATGCCCGGCTCGGGCGTGAGCGGCGGGTCGATCCAGTAGACGAAGGTGAGGATGGCGGTGAAGCCGTCGCCGAAGACCTGCTCCCACTGGAGGAGGTCGTTGACGTCGGCCTCGGTGGCCCAGGTCTCGAAGCCCTGGCGCTTGGCGCGATTGCGGAGCTGGCGGCCCTTCACGTCGACGAGCAGGCGGGGCTTGTCCTGCGGGTAGACGACGAAATCAAAGCTCTTGAGCTTGGCGTTGGCGAACAACGCCTTCTTGGCCTCGTCCACGGCGACGTAGGGGATGCGGCGCTCTCGGAGGTAGCCCTCGAAGGCGGCCTCGTAATGGACGGTTCGGTCGGCCATTCGGGGGATTTTCGGGTTCGGGCGGTGTTAAGTCAATCAGAAAGCTTCACCACGGAGAGCGCGGAGAGCACTGAGCGGAAAATGTCAAAGGTAGTTAGCGGGCTCCGAGGACGGGAAGCGCGACGCCATTGCCGTTGCGGGTGGCCCGGGGGGCGCGGTCGACGTTGCGGGGGGCGACGCCTAGGAGGGCGGGGAGGAGTTGGGGGCGGAGGCGCTTGGCGGCGGCGCGTTTGGGTCGGGCTTTGATGCGCGGGCGGGTGTCGCGCTTGGCGGGGACGACGCCGCGGCGCTTGGCGGCGGCTTCGCGGGCGCGCTTGCGCTTGGCCTTCTCGCGTTTTTCGGCGCGGGCCTCGGCGAGGCGCTCCTGGGCGTATGCCTCAAGTTGTTCGGCGGAGGAGAACAGGACTTCCCAGTCGTACTCGCCGCCGTGGTAGTCGCAGTTGTCGGTGGTGTACTTGCGGCAGATCTTGGGACGCGTGGCGTAGATGCCGCAGCGGTTGTCCTGCTGGAGGTGCTTGCAGCGGGCGTAGACGCCGAGGAACCATTTCTTCTTCTCGATGAAGACGAAGGTGCCCTCGTGGACGAGGTACCAGCGGACGTTGTCGTAGTCGGCGGCGTCCTCGGGCTTGTCGATCTCGAGGACGAAGTAACGGCAGCACAGGGCGGAACAGGAGTCGCACAAACAGCTCATGGGCGGGCAGGTTAACGTGTGGCCGAATGAAAGCGAAATTGTCGGTGGCTAGTTGCCAGTGGCTGTGCCCGGTCGGGTAACTTGACCACTGCCAACGGACAACTGACAACTGACATGCAATGAGGATTATCGCAGGACGGTTCAGGTCGAGGGTGTTGCTCGCGCCAGAGTCGGATCAGACGACCCGGCCGATTACGGACCGGGTGAAGCAGTCGTTGTTCGACATCCTGACCCCCCTGCTCGACGGGGTGGCGGTGTACGACTGCTTCGCGGGGACGGGGTCGATGGGGCTGGAGTCGCTGAGCCGGGGGGCGAGCCATGCGACGTTCTTCGAGGCGGATCGGTCGGCGCTGGGGCGGTTGAAAAGGAACATTGCGAGCCTGGGCGTGGAGGGGGAGTCGACGGTGGTGTCGCTGGACATTTTCAGGTGGTTTGGCGGGACGGCGGAGGCGAGTGTGAGGCCGGCGGTGGTGTTTTTGGATCCGCCGTATCGGTATCTGAAGGAGCGGCCGGAGCAGTTGGAGAAGCTCGGGTTGGGGCTCGCGCGGCACCTGGCGCCGGAGGGGGTGGTGGTGTTCCGGCACGATGCGAAGGACCGGTTGAAACTGCCGGGGTTTGAGGTGGCGGAGGAGCGGGAGTATGGGGGGATGGTGCTGGAATTTTTGCGGGTGGAGGCGAGCGGCGCGTGATCGGTTGACGGGCGCGAACGTGCGCCTCCGGTGCGACCGCTAAGTACGGTGTGATGGGATCGAACGCGACTGACGAGGTGGACGGATGCCGCTGCCGAAGTATCGGTACTTTCAGCCTTCCGACGCGGCGCGGGTGTCGAAGCTGCAGTTTACGGCTCGGCAGGCAGTGGAGGGGGTGATTACGGGGCTGCACAAGTCGCCGCACAAGGGGTTTTCGGTGGAGTTCTCGGAGCACCGGGAGTACGTGCCGGGGGATGAGCTCAAGCACCTGGATTGGAAGGTGTACTCGCGGTCGGACCGGTATTACGTGAAGTTGTACGAGCAGGAGACGAATTTGCGGGCGACGCTGGTCATCGACACCAGCGCGAGCATGAACTTCTCGGGGGCGGCGGTGGGGAAGTCGAAGGCGGAGGGGCCCGCGGCGACGAAACTGGATTACGCGAAGCACCTGGCGGCGTGCCTGGCATATTTGCTGGCGCACCAGCAGGATCTGGCGGGGCTGGCGGCGATCGACGAGAGCGTGCGGGTGGAGTTGCCGCCGGGGTCGTCGCCGGCGCATTTGGATCAGCTGTTCAAGGCGCTGGAAGGGGTGGAGGCGGGGCGGGAGACGAAGTTGGTGGAGCATTTGCACCAACTCGCGGAGCGGTTGCCGCGGCGGAGCCTCGTGATTTTGATCAGCGATTTGTGGGTCGACCCGGCGGGGCTGACGAAGGCGCTGCAGCATCTGAAATACCGGCGGCACCAGGGGCTGGTGTTGCATTTGATCGACCCGGCGGAGTTGAGCCTGCCGTACGACCGGCTGGTCACCCTGCAGGATTTGGAGACGGGGGAAAAGGTGGAGGTGGACCCGGCGGATTTGCGCGAGCGATACAAGCGGGAGGTGGAGGGGTATCTGGCGCAGGTGCGACGGGCGTGCAACGACACGGACGTGGAGTATCACGTGGTGGGGACGGAGGAGGCGTACGACAAGGCGCTGGTGAGGTTGATCGGGAGGCGGGGGTGAGGGATTGCCCATTGCCCATTGCCCATTGGGAGGATCGCGCCGGTGTGAGAAGGGGACCACAGAAGTGCGGGGGAATCGGCGCGCGGGTGCTTCATAGCGCGGGAGGGCGCATTTAGGATTCGCGGCCGATGTTGAAGCGTGACATGGAGAAGCGGCGGAAGTTGCGGGGGGTGCTGCGGGGGTTGGTGCGGATGTACGGGGCGGTGGACGAGCACCGGCGGCGGCGCGGGGCGGGGCTGGACACTCTGGTCGAGGCGATGCTGGCGCAGAACACGAACATGGCCAACGCGACGGCGGGGTATCGCATGCTCAGGCGGCGGTTCGCGACGTGGGCGGAGGTGATGGCGGCGCCGGTGGGGGACGTGCAGCGCGAGATCGCGGTGTGCGGGCTGGCGCGGATGCGGGCGCGGCGGCTGCAGGATCTGTTGCGGAAGATCGAGG
>DATHXE010000378.1:0-4288 GCA_035459845.1 Tepidisphaeraceae bacterium
TCACTTCTTCTGGTTCTGCGCCTGCATCCGCGCCCGGTTGGCGGCGATCTGCGCCTGCCGCTCGGCCTCGGACTGCGCCCCGGCCGCCCCGGCCGGCTTGGCGCCCGGCGCGCCGATCGGCGCGCCGCCCGGGGGCGCGCCCGGCCCGGTCGCCGCCGGCGTCCCGCCCGCCGCCGCGTCCGCCGCGATCGCCGCGATCGCGTCGTCCTTCGCCTCCACCTGGTACCCCGCCTTCTGCATCCGGTCGACCATGTAGCCGGGGTTGCGGCTCTTGTCGATCGCCTCCTCGGCGCTGATCCGCCCGGCCGTGAAGTGGCCCCAGAGGTTGTCGTCCAGCAGCTGCATGCCGAACCGCTTGCCCGTCTGGATTTCCGAGTCGATGCGGAACACCTTGTTCTCGCGGATCAGGTTCATGATGCCCGGCGTGACGTACATGAACTCGTACGCCGCCAGCCGCCCCTCCTGGTCGATGCGCGGGCAGAGCGTCTGCGACAGCACGGCGATCAGGTTGTTCGCCAGCTGCACGCGGATCTGCTCCTGCTGGTCGGTCGGGAACGCGTCGATGATGCGGCTGATCGTGCTCGCCGCCCCGTTCGTGTGCAGCGTCCCGAACACCAGGTGACCCGTCTCGGCCGCCGTCACCGCGGCGCCGATCGTCTTCGTGTCGCGCATCTCGCCGACCAGGATGACGTCCGGGTCTTGCCGCAGCGCCCGGCGGATCGCCTCGTAGAAGTCCGGGACGTCGACGCCGACCTCGCGCTGCACGACGATCGACTTCTTGTGCTTGTGGTAGAACTCGACCGGGTCCTCCATCGTGATGATGTGCCGGTCGAACTGCTCGTTGATGAAGTTGATCATCGACGCGAGCGTCGTCGACTTGCCCGACCCGGTCGGCCCGGTCACCAGGAACAGCCCGCGCGGGCGGCGGCAGATCTGCTCGGCCATCTTCGGCAGCCCGACCTGCTCGAACGTCAGCAGCTTGTTCGGGATCTGCCGGAGCACCATCGAGCAGACGCCCTTCTGCTTGAAGATGGCGACGCGGAAGCGGGCCGCCTCGCCGTACGCGAACGCGAAGTCGCCCGACCCGGTCTCCTCGTACTCCTGCTGGATGCGCTCGGGCGTGATCGACTTCATGAGGGACATCGTGTCCTCGCCCTCGAGCACCTTGGTCTGCAGCTCGCGCAGCCCCCCGTGCAGGCGGATCGTCGGCGCCTTGCCGACGGCCAGGTGCAGGTCCGACGCGCCCCGGCGGACGACGGTTTCGAGCAGACGGTCGATCTGAATCGTTGAAGCCATGGGTCAATTGTCCATTGTCAATTGTCCATTGTTAATCGCCGCACTACGCCATCCGCCAAACGGCTGCGATGGACAATGGACAATTGACAATGGACGCGCTGCCACGGGGCGTCACCAAAACCGGCCCGCGCTCACGTCACGATGCCCTCGACCTGCGCCACCTTCACGATCTCTTCCGCCGTCGTCACGCCGTTGAGCACCTTGACCCGGCCGTCCATCAACAGCGACTTCATCCCGCTCGCCATCGCCGCCTTGCGGATCCGGTTCGTCGCCGTCCGGTTGAACGCCAGCTCGCGGATCTCGTTGTTCATCTCCATCATCTCGAAGATGCCGATGCGCCCGCGGAACCCCGTGCCCGTGCAGTGGTCGCACCCGCGCGGCTTGAACAGCTGCTTGTCCTTGATGTCCTCCTTCTTGATCCCCAGCAGCCGCAGCCACATCTCTTCCGGCTCGTGGTCCGGCTCCTTGCACTTGACGCACAGCGTCCGGATCAGCCGCTGGGCCATGATCGCCTGGATCGAGCTGGCCACCAGGAACGGCTTGACGCCCATATCAATGAGGCGCGTGATCGCGCCCGGCGCGTCGTTCGTGTGCAGCGTGCTGAACACCAGGTGGCCGGTGAGCGCCGCCTGAATCGCGACGTCCGCCACTTCCAAATCGCGGATTTCGCCGACCAGGATGATGTTGGGCGCCTGACGCAGCATCGCCCGGAGGATCTTGCTGAACGTCAGCCCGATGTTGTCCTTCACCTGGCACTGGTTGATGCCCGTGAAGTTGTACTCGACCGGGTCCTCGGCCGTGATGATCTTACGGTCCGGCCGGTTCAACTCGTTGAGCGCGCCGTACAGCGTCGTCGTCTTGCCGCTACCGGTCGGGCCCGTCACGAGAAAGATGCCGTTGGGCCGCTTGATGATCTTCTGGAACTTCCGGTAGTCCTCTTCCTCGAACCCCATGTTCTGGATGCCCAGCCGGACGCTGTCCGGCCGCAGGATACGCAGCACGCACGACTCCCCGTAGTACGCCGGCAGGGTGCTCACGCGGAAGTCCACGTTCACCTTGTCGATGTTCATCTTGATGCGCCCGTCCTGCGGGAGGCGCTTCTCGGCGATGTCGATGCCCGCCATGATTTTGATGCGCGAGATCAGCGGGCCCTTCATGCGGAGCGGGATACGGTCGCGCTCGACGCACTCGCCGTCGATCCGGTAGCGCACGCGGATCCGGTCCTTCATCGGCTCGATGTGAATATCGCTCGCCCGGTTCCGCACGGCCTCGGCGATCATCGCCTGCACCAGCTTGATGATCGGGGCCTGCGTCGCGTCGTTCGTCGTGTCGCCGCCGATCCCGTCGACGTCGATCGACTTGTCGATCGACTTGTCCACCGACCGGTCGAGCGACTTGTCCAGCGAGTCCTTGAACTTGTCGATCGTCTTATCGAGCGTCTTGTCGATCGTGTTCTGCGCGCTCGTGTTGAACAGCTCGTCGAGGTAGCTCTTGATCCGGCCCTTCGGGGCGAGCACGGTCCGCACGTCCGTGTTGAGCCGGAACCGCAGCACCTCGAGCATTTCGAAGTCGAGCGGGTCGTGGATCGCGATGCGCAGCTTCCCGCCGTCCTTGCCCAGCGGCAGGATCAGGAACTTGCGCATCAGCTCGTCCGGGATCAGGTTCACCGCGTTGGGCGGGACCGAGTTCTTGTCCAGGTCGATGTACTCCATCCCGTGCTGCTGCGCCAGCGCCTTGTACACGTGGTTCTCCGTGCACAGCTTCAGGTCCAGCAGCGCGTCGCCGATGCGCATCCCCTTGGTCTTGGCGTGCGCCAGCGCCTTCTCGACCTCCTTGGGCTGGACGAACCCCCACTCCATCAGGATCTCGCCGAGCTTCTTCTGTGCTTTGGCCATAAGGTGTCGGGTTCAAAAGGTGGGGAGAAACGGGCGTGTGCGAACCTTTGCAGAATCGGGCCGGGGGCGAGCTCGAACGCCTCTGTTTGAATTGTTCCGCTGACTGGACGGGTGGGGTTCGATGCCGCGCGACGCGCGTCGACCGAGCCCCGCGAATCGCCGCCTTAGCCGATTCCACGCCGGGCCCCGGCAACGCCGATCGCCCAATGTTACACCAATCCCCGACCGCCCCTCAAGGAGATTTGCGCACTGAAGATACGTAAGGTTTCGCTCAGCCAACCTGCGTCACACACAACACGCCCTAATAGCCGCCACCCGCAGCCGTCGGTCGCGTCGCGACCCGCGCGACAATTGACGGGAACTGTTAGGTGGCACTCGACGTCTTCAGGTGTCCGCGCCACTCGTTTTCTTTGCTACTGCCACGATCGCCTTGCTAATCTCCGGCGGCCATGGCCTCGTCGCCATCCCTCTCGCCGCTCGCGCGCCGCCCGCTGCTCTCGGCCGGGCTCTGCCTGATCGCCGGCATCCTGCTCCACCCGATCCTGCCCCCGGCGCCCGTCGCCTGGCTCACGATCTCCGCGATCTGCTTGCCGATCGCGCTCCTCCTCGCGCGCATCCCCGCCGTCTCTACCGCCGCCCTCGCGCTCGCGATCCTCTCCCTTGGCGTCGCCGCCGCCCACCTCCAGCGCTTCCACTTCCCCGCCGACCACATCGCCACGTTCACCGCCGACGACCCCAAACTCGCCGAGATCGAGCTCCGCATCGACCAGCCCCCGCGCACGCTCGCCGGCACCCCCGGCCCCTTCGCCCGCTACGCCCCGGACCGCCAGATTACCGCCGGCGTCGTCACCCGCATCCGAACCGCCGCCGGCTGGCAATCCGCCTCCGGCCGCGTGCTCCTCCACCTCGGCCAGGTCGATTCGCGCCTCGCCTACGACCAGACGATCACCGCCCTCGGCCGCCTCTCGCGCCCCGCCCCGCCCGCCAACCCCGGCGAGTTCGACTGGGCCACCTACTACCGCGGCCAGCGCGTCCTCGCCTCCCTCTCCGTCGAGCGACCCCAATCCATCCGCGTCGTCGCCCCGCCCGCATGGTCG